>JAOQAF010000117.1 GCA_025963735.1 Bacteroidota bacterium | reverse complement strand
TTTTATTTGTGATAGGTTGCCTTCATATGTTACCTCAGGGATTTAACACTGCGTTCCATTCCTATAATGACTACGCGCTTAACATCATAAAGATCAATAATAAAGTATATTTTTCGTCAGAAGTTAACATACAATACCCTGACAGCGCATATATCACTTCAGTTAATTATAACGGACAGCAGGTTTTTAAAAAAGGGATCAAAAAGGTTGACTATACACACATTAATAAACTACTTCCAACCTTAGATAAAAAAATATGTTTTATCGGGTTTGGCATGGGTTGCGATTATATTGATAACTCTCAACGAACGTTCATCATAAAAATGGATACATTGGGAAGTATTGTTTTTGATAATACCTTCAGCAATTTATACTCTGGTTCTCAAAATGATCCTCTGGTCGATGTTGTTCAATTACCGGACAGCAGCTTTTATTGCATAAGCGATAGCAGTCTGTTTCACTTTAATAAAAATGGAGTTCTGATCAAGAGGAAAAATACGGGCTTCACAAAACTGTGCACAATCATAAATTATGGCTCCAATAAATTATTGCTTTCAGGTAAAGTAGCAGGCATCAATAAACATATTTTGATTGACACCAACGGAGTTACAATTTTATCAAAACCTTCTTTTGGACCTGCAATTAAATATCTTAAACTTTCATCAGGAAACATCATCAGCCTGAATAATGCCCGACTCACAAAAATTAACGCTACCCTCGATGCTATCGATTCATCGGTTGTATCGCAGGGAAATACGAGTATTACTGATTTTGATATGGATCAGGACACAATCTTTTCAATTGGTTCTTTCAGTCCCTCTTATAACTATATAAAGTTTGACAGCTCTTTTATAAACACATATCAATTTAGCACCTCAATAAAAGGAATTCTTCCTGCAGGTATTATTAGTTATGGGAATAACATTGCTCTATTAAGTAATTCGACTAATACTGTAAATAGTAGTAATCAATTTATCGCCCTCACGAGTTTTAATAAATCCGGCAATTTTATTTATAGTAATGATATTGGAGTTATAAATGTAACTGTGGATAGTTCAAACGTTAGTTATTCCAATTCTCCCCCCGGATATACTCAATACACGGGCGGCTATAGATTAAAAGTTACGGTTAAAAATTTTGGTGCAGTATCCGTTCAGCAATTTTATCTCAATCACTATATCGCTCAGGCAATTTGCGGAAAAGTATATTATCATCCCTTAATTACTATGCCCTTGGCTCCTGGAGCAACCGTTTCAATAACAACACCTTTCTTCAATTATAATGTTTTATATGTGGTTCAGGGTCCGCCTTCGGCCCAGACATTCACTTTAAATAATATGTGTGTTTATACAACCATACCAAATAAAAAGAATGATGCTGATTTCAGTAACGATGCCTCCTGCACCAATATTGTTTTTTACACAAACTCCATTGAAAAACATACCTTATTAAATTCAGAAGTTATTGTTTCTCCTAATCCTTTTAATAATAACATAAAAATAACTGCCGACTATCTATTACAACAAATTGAAGTTTTTAGTGGAATCGGCCAACTCATTAAGCATTTCAGTATAAGTGAAAAGCAAGCGGAACTGAAGCTGGAAGGCATTCCTGCAGGAATTTATTTTTTAAAAATATATTCTGAAAAGGGAACAATCATAAAAAAAGTGGTTAAAAAATAACCACTTTTTTAATTTTTATATTTTTAAAATAGTTTACAAACTCCAGTAGTTTAAACTTTTTAATTTACCACGGTACATTCCTTTAACATCCACCAACACACCTTTTTTAGAAAGAATTTTGGTAAAATATTTCTCATCAAGGGTTTTATATTCCTTATGATTTACGGCAACAATAACACCGTCGTATCCTTTACCTATCTTGTTCAAGCCGAAACCATATTCATGTTTCAGTTCATCGCTGTCGGCCTGCGGATCAACTATCTCAACCTTTACGCCAAATGATTTTAATTCCTTTACTATATCTGCCACCTTACTGTTACGGATATCACTCACATCTTCTTTAAACGTAGCGCCCATTACAAGCACTTTTGATTTTGAAAGATTTTTACCGGCGGCGATTATTTTTTTAACGCAGGTTTTAGCAACATAAAATCCCATGCTATCGTTAACATACCGACCGCTGTTTATAACGCGGGCATGATAACCCATTTCTTCAGCTTTGTAGGTGAGATAATAGGGATCGACACCGATACAATGTCCGCCAACAAGACCGGGAAAGAACTTCAGAAAATTCCATTTTGTACCGGCAGCTTCCAACACGTCGTAAGTATTGATGCCTATGCGCGAAAAAATAATTGACAATTCATTCATCAAGGCGATATTAACGTCGCGTTGCGTGTTCTCAATAATTTTGGCGGCTTCGGCCACTTTTATACTTGGTGCACGGTGTGTACCCGGCTCAACAATAATTTCGTAGGTTTTAGCAATTACCTCTAAACTTTCTTTATCGCAACCTGATACAATTTTTAAAATCTTGGTAATGGTATGTTCCTTATCGCCCGGATTAATACGTTCAGGTGAATACCCAACTTTAAAATCTTTTACAAATTTTAAACCACTCAGTTCTTCCAGAACAGGAATACAATCTTCTTCAGTACAACCCGGATACACTGTAGATTCGTAAACTACGTAATCACCTTTTTTTAATACTTTACCAACCGTGGTACTGGCGCCAATTAAGGGTTTCAGGTCCGGTAAGTTATGCTCATCAATTGGCGTGGGAACAGCAATGATAAAAAAATTGGCCTTTTTTAAATCTTCAAGTTTATGAGTAAAACTGATGTCAGACTTTTTAAAATCATTACTGTCAAGTTCCTGGCTTGGGTCTATGCCTTTTTTCATCATGTTAACCCGTTTCTCATTTATGTCGAATCCTATCACCTTCACTTTTTTTGCAAAGGCCAGTGCAATGGGTAATCCAACATAACCCAGGCCTATCACGGCAATGGTAGCATCCTTCTTTAAAATTTTATCGTACAAGTTCATTTTATCTGTATTTTATAAATTTAATTTTTAATCACTGAGGCCGGACGAAGCGCGTAAATTCTTTCGATGATATCCACCACCTTCATTCCTTCGAGCGCGTTTGTTGAAATTTTATTTTTTCCCGTTAAGGTATCAACAACGTTCTCAATAACACTGTGATGATTATTTGCTGAACCTTTATATGCCCCGTAATCATTGGCGGGATTGGTTTCTTCAAGCACGGGCATTGTATAATCTTTAATGTTGCATACCTCTATCTGATCCATGTATTGACCGCCTACTTTTACACTTCCTTTACTTCCCACAATTGTAAGAGAGGATTCAAGATTTTTATCCCACACGGCGGTTGAATAATTTACGCAGCCCATTCCCCCATTTATAAAATCAAAACTTACAAAACCACTGTCTTCAAATGCTGTAGAATTCTGATGATTAAAATCGGCAAACTTCGCCTGAATATTTGTTATATCGCCAAAGACCCAATACATAATATCTATCCAGTGACTGAATTGTGTGAATAATGTGCCACCGTCAAGATTTGCAGTTCCTTTCCAGTTTCCTTTTTTATAATAACGGTCGTCGCGGTTCCAGTAACAATTTAACTGAACCATATAAATATCTCCAATAACTTTTTTCTCAACTATATCTTTAAGCCATACACTTGGCGGCGAATAACGGTTTTGCATCACGCAAAAAACTGTTTTATGATGATGCAGTGCGGTGTACAATATTTTCTCACAATCAGATTTACTAAGCGCCATCGGCTTTTCTACCACCACGTGTTTATCTTTTTCAAGCGCCTTCAACGAATGTTCACAGTGCAAACCGTTAGGTGTGCAAACATTTACTACTTCTACTTCAGGATGCGCGGATAAAAGCTCATCGATTGAATTATAGAATTTTTCAGTTAAATTTTCAAGGCCCAGCTTATCTTTAGGCGCAACGTCACATACTGCCACTAACTCACAATTCGGATTACGCCGTACCATTTCCGCATGACGCTTACCAATATGTCCCTGCCCTATTACTGCAAATTTTATCATATTTATTTTACAAGAACTTAAACTATTCTTTCAACTTTATTATTCTCTAATTTATATTTTTGGCCGCTTTCCTGACAGGCCGCCATTCCATTAGAATCAAACTCCAGCCGATGGCCATACTCGCTCATCCAGCCAATTTGTCTTCCCGGATTTCCAACAATCAACGCATAATCCGGAACATGTTTTGTGATAACGGTACCCGCTCCAATAAAAGCGAACTTACCTATATCATGACCACACACAATAGTGGCATTGGCGCCAATAGATGCTCCTTTCCCTACATGCGTTTTAGCGTACTGATTTTTTCTGTTAACAGCGCTGCGGGGATTTGTAACATTGGTAAAAACCATACTGGGTCCAAGAAACACATCGTCATCACACGTTACACCGGTATAAATAGAAATATTATTCTGAGCTTTCACATTGCTGCCCAACACCACCTCGGGAGATATAACCACATTCTGCCCTATATTACAATTCTTACCCAGCTTACAATTAGGCATGATATGAGAAAAGTGCCAGATCTTTGTTCCTTCACCAATCTCACATCCTTCGTCAATAATGGCTGAAGGATGTGCATAATAATTTTTTGTGTCGCTCATAAAATAGTATGCAAAATTAAGAAAAGACATGGTTAAACAAAACTTAAGAGGATATTATAAAAAGGGCTGAAAAAACAATATTTTAATATCTTTACGGCTATTATTCATTATCATGAAATTCAATTACAAACATTATCTCCCATATGCCGCCGCTATTGCCATATTCGCCATTATAACGCTTATTTATTTCAGGCCATTATTGGCAGGTAAAGAATTAAGGCAGGATGACATTGCCCGTCATAAAGGCATGAGCAAAGAAATAGCTGATTATCGCAATACAAAGCACACTGAACCATTATGGACCAACTCGATGTTTGGCGGAATGCCGGCGTACCAGATCTCTACGCTTTATCCGGGTAACTGGATCGGCAAACTGGATAATGTATTTAAGCTTTTTATACCCTTACCTGCCGGTTACATGTTTCTTTATTTTCTTGGATTTTTTATTTTGTTGCTTTGTCTCGATGTAAACCCCTGGCTCGCTTTGCTGGGGGGCATTGCTTACGGGTTAAGTTCTTATTTTTTAATTATACTTGAAGCCGGACATAATTCGAAGGCAAATGCGTTGGGTTATTTACCGGCGCTGTTAGGTGGCGTAAGTTTAATATTTAAAGGCAGGCATTGGCTGGGATTAGCCGTTACCACACTTTTTACGGCAATGGAATTAAATGCCAATCACGTGCAGATTTCTTATTACGGTTATATATTAATTGCTTTTGTAATAGGAGGATATTTTATTTCGGCTTTCAAGCTTAAGCAATTGCCTTTATTTTTTAAAGGCTTTGTTTTCTTTTTAATAGCTTCCATTATCGGGGCTTTACCTAATGCCGGAAACCTGCTAACCACCAATGAATATGGCAAGTACAGCACGCGCGGTAAATCAGAGCTAACCGTTAGTTATGCTTCGGTTAAAAAAGCACGTTCAAACGCCATTGCACTTGATGGCCATAACAACCCACCCGCCGTGCAGGGCCTTAAGCTGGATAAAGACGTTGATGAACAGCATGCCAAAAATACTACTACAGGTTTGGATAAAGATTATGCAACCAACTGGAGTTATGGTATTGGTGAAACCTTTACATTTCTTATTCCTGATTTTAAAGGAGGAGCCACCGCGGCTATTGGTAATGCCGACGCCAACGCGCTTAAAAAAATAAACCCTGATTACCGCCAGCAAATTGCAGGAAGCAACGCTTATTTTGGCGATCAGCCCTTTACAAGTGGTCCTGTTTACATTGGAGCCATTATAATTTTTCTTGCCTTTCTTGGAATGTTTATTATTAAAAACACACTCAAATGGCCCATCTTTTTTGCTACCCTTTTAACCATTGCACTGGCCTGGGGAAATAATTTTATGATCCTTACAGATTTCTTTATGGATCATGTGCCGGGATATAATAAATTCAGGGCGGTGTCGATGCTTATGGTCATTGCTGAATTAACTATTCCCCTTTTAGCCGTGATGGCAGTTAACGAACTTTTAAAATTTAAAAGCTGGGATGATAAAGTAATTCTCAGAACATTAAAAAGAGAGATAAAACTAAAAAAACTGATTATTATTTCGGCTTCAGTTGTTGGAGGTTTTTGTTTAATATGTTATCTGATTCCCGATTTCTTCAATTCTTTTCTTGCAGCGGGTGAAGAACAACAAATGGTGCAGGAATATATGAAACAGGGCGCTACTAAAGAACAGGCCCAAACTGAAACGGCACAGATCTTACCTCAACTGGAAATTGCACGTACGGCCATATTTAAAGGTGATGCGCTCCGTTCTTTAATTTTTATTCTTTTAGGTTTTGGCGCTGTTTATTTATTTTTTACCAATAAAATAAAAAAAGAGTTATTTCTTGCAGCGCTTGGATTGTTTATTACCATTGATTTATGGACGGTGGATAACCGTTATCTGAACGACAAATCGTTTGTATCTAAAGAGCAGAACCTTCTGAGTATTGTTGCAAAAACCGCGGCCGATGATGCGATTTTAAAAGATCCTGATCCGGATTACCGTGTTTTAAATTTAACGGCTAACACATTCAATGATGCTGGTACTTCCTATTATCATAAATCCATCGGAGGATACCATGGTGCCAAACTAAAAAAATACGCGGAGCTTATTGACTTTCATATTGAAGAAGAAATCAGTCATTTTTATAAGAATGTAAACAAAGCAGCTTCTAACGACAGTGCCATGAATACTTTGCTGGGAAGCCTTAACGTAATAAACATGCTTAATACAAAGTACTTTATTATTCCCGCCGGCGGTGAAGAAAGAAGCGTTATTCCATTTAAAAACACAGGCGCCAATGGAAGTGCGTGGTTTGTAAAATCGTTACGAACGGTTCAAAATGCCGACAGTGAAATAGTTGGTTTATATTACATCAACACCAAGGTGCAGGCTATTTTAAATAATAAATATAAAAGTGAAATGGGTTTAAAAAATTCTTATAGTGGCGAAGGAACAATTAAATTAACTTCTTATCAGCCAAATGAATTAACATATGAAAGCGACACGAAGGAAGAAGAGTTCGCCGTATTCTCTGAAATTTATTATCCGAAGGGCTGGAATGCTTACGTGGATGGTCAGCTGAAGCCTTACGCCAATGTGGATTATGTTTTGCGCGGTATAAATGTTCCGTCCGGTAAACATAAAATAGAATTTAAGTTTGAACCTGCCACATATAAAACCGGAAATATGGTTGCCATGATCGGATCAATACTATTGTTAATTTTAGTGGCCGCGGGAATTTATATGCACAGAAGAACAATGTTATTGTTAGTTAATTGATATAAATTTTTTAGATTTTAATACTCAGGTCGAAAAACAAAACTTAACTTTAATCATCGTAAATTAATTATTCATTAATAAAATAAATAAAATGGCATTAGAAATTACAGACGCAAATTTTGAAGAACTGGTTTTAAAAAGTGATAAACCGGTATTGGTTGATTTTTGGGCGGAATGGTGCGGTCCCTGCCGCATGGTGGGTCCGGTTGTTGAAGAATTAGCAAAAGAATATGAAGGCAAAGCGGTAATTGGAAAAGTGAATGTTGATCTTAATTCCAACATCAGCGCTAATTACGGCATCCGTAACATCCCTACATTATTGTATTTTAAAAACGGACAGGTAGTTGATAAACAGGTTGGGGTTGTACCTAAGGCTGCTTTAGCCGCGAAACTGGACGCGCAACTATAATCACGTTAAAGATTTCGAAAGCCGTTCTTGAAAAAGAGCGGCTTTTTTATTGCTACAAATCGTAGCTATCAATTGCTATTCTGCATACTAACTTTACTGCATGGCTGACACAACAGATACATACTTTAAAGGACGCGGTTCGCAGATTAACACGAACAACAAGTTCAATAAATATTCTTACAGCCAGGAGTATACCGAAGTGTTGGATGAAGAGTTTTTAGTTAATTCAAAAACGGAAGTCATATATACTTATCCTAAAACGGTAATTAATAAAGTAGAGAGCCCCGATCTGGCCGCTGAATATTCCATTAATCCTTATCAGGGATGCGAGCATGGCTGCATTTATTGTTATGCGCGAAACACGCATGAATACTGGGGGTATAGCGCGGGGCTTGACTTCGAACAAAAAATAATTGTAAAGCAGGGAGTTATTGAACTACTTGAAAAACATTTTAGCAGCAAAAAATGGCAACCGCACCCAATGATGCTATCAGGCAATACAGATTGTTACCAGCCGCTTGAAAAACAGTTAGGTATCACCAGGCGGATTTTGCAAACCTGTCTTAAATACAAACATCCGGTTGGCATTATTACAAAGAACGCTTTGGTATTGCGCGACATTGATGTGTTAGAAGAACTTTCCAGGCATAACCTGGTGAATGTGATGGTTTCCATTACAGGAACGGATGAAAGTATCCGCCAGAAACTTGAACCAAGAACCGCGACATATAAAAACCGTTTCCGTGTTCTTGAAAAGTTGTCAGCTGCCGGTATTCCGTGCGGGGTAATGGTGGCTCCTGTGATTCCGGGAATAAATAATCATGAAATTCCGAAAGTACTGGAAGAGGCGGCTAAAGCAGGTGCGAGTTCTGCCGGATATACGATCGTGCGGCTGAATGGCGCCGTGGGACCTATTTTTAAAGACTGGCTCATTAAAAATTTTCCTGACAGGGCCGATAAGGTTTGGAACCAGATTTGCGATAGTCATGGCGGGGATGTGAATGACAGCAGGTTCGGTGTAAGAATGCGCGGTGAAGGAAAAATGGCGGAAAGCATTAATCAATTATTTCAGATCAGCAAGAAACAATACATGAAACACGCAAAAAGCTTCGAGTTCAATTTGTCTGATTTTAATTATAAGGCAGGCGCGGCGCAGTTAAGTTTGTTTTAGATGGGTATCCCGTTTTTTAATCCACGCAGAAAGAACTAGGTTGAATAAACTTATTACCCGACGAAAGTGAGTCTGGTTAACACAAAACAGATGCCTCCTCCGTCGGCATGACATAAAGAAATAGCCGCCCCGCAGGATTTGTATTCTTAAGAAGCCTGTAAGGGTTTAAACCTAATGAGTTTGTCACCCCGACGAAGGAGGGGTCTGTTGAAAAGATGCCCCCTTTCGTCGGCATAACAGAAAGAAAATTAATCACAAATTCATGAATTATAATTATTATGCATGATTACGAATCCTGCGGAGCTGGCGCGCAATGATAGCTACAAGTTGTAAAGAAGGATAGAACAATTAATTAATTTAAAACCAGCTTTTGTCTTAAAATAATTGTTTACATTTATGATATCAATTTGATATCAATTAAATATTATCTATTATGAAAACAGAAAAAACACTGGCACCATTTAACGGCTACATAGCTGTTATAATTTTATTGATAATCGGAATCGTCATGATTTATGGACTTACCTCAAGTCACAATTTATTTTGGCTTGCGTTACTTCCTGTATTTTTTCTTTTAACCAAAGGTATCATTGTTACAAGTCCGAATAACGCAAAGGTTCTTTTATTATTTGGAGCTTATAAAGGAAGCATTAAGCAAAATGGTTTATTTTTTGTTAATCCACTATATAGTAGAACAAGCTTGTCGTTACGGGCCAGAAACTTTGAAAGCGATAAAATTAAAGTAAACGACAAAATGGGAAACCCAATTATGATCAGCGTTATTTTAGTGTGGAAAGTAAAAGACACGTTTAAGGCAACGTTTGAAGTTGATAACTACGAAAACTTTATAAGAATTCAAACGGATTCAGCAGTTAGAAAATTAGCAGGTTCTTTTCCGTACGACCATTTTGAGGATGAAAGAGCTACGGTAACATTAAGTACTAATTTTGATGATGTAAATAAAGCGCTTGAGCGGGAAGTAAGCGAGCGTTTAGAAATTGCCGGAATAGAAGTAGTTGAGTCTAGAATAGGTTACTTAGCATATGCCCCTGAAATTGCACATTCGATGTTAAGAAGGCAGCAAGCGTCGGCTGTTGTGGCCGCCCGTCATAAAATTGTCGAGGGTGCAGTCGGCATGGTAGAAAGTGCCTTAAAACTTTTAGCTGATAAAGAGATTATTGAATTTGATGAAGATAGGAAAGCCACAATGGTTAGCAACTTAATGGTTGTGCTTTGTGGTGATAGTGAAACGAAACCCGTAATAAATACAGGAACTTTAAATCAATAATGGATGTCCGAAAAAAAATCATTTGCTTTAAGAATAGATTCAGAAACAATGAAGGCCATTGAAAAATGGGCTGCCGATGAATTCCGTAGTGTGAATGGTCAAATTGAATGGATCCTTAATAACAGTCTTAAAGAAGCGAAACGGATTAAAACAAAAACTGAGCATAAGAAATAGTTTCAATTCTGTAAACAAGAAAAGTATTCTGCCAAGTTTCCTGGTCAGTATGTCCTCTTAAGTTTATCGTCGGCCAACGGTCTTAGTCCGAAGTCTTTTCTATTTTTGTCTACCCTGTTTTTTTCATCGACCGTTAATTTAGAAGTATCGCCAACCTGAAAATAGAAAAAAGGACTTTCATTGCTGTTTGTCCGGAATTGGTCATACATCCATGCAAAATCGGTTGGTAAATATTCACCTTCCGAAACAGCCGCTTTGAATAATTCAATTTTGTCTTTATTAACAGGCATTCGAGCGCTATGATGGATAACAAGCTTTATTCCTTCGTAGCTTGCCGGCCCAATCTTTTCTTCGGAAGGAAAGCCATATTTCTCAATGAGTTTTAATAAATATTGGAAATTTATTGAGTCATATTTCTGCCTTTCGGAAGCATATACATACAGATCGATTTTATAAACAGGATTTAAAGTCTTTACATTTCTGATAATTACCTGATCCACATAAAAAAGACTATCACATTGCCTTGAGTAAACTCGATTGGTCCGCCGCAAGAATTTACTTCTTAGTATTTCAGAACTGTCTCTAAGTTGTTTGAATTGTTTGAACTCTGTAAGTTCGATGAAATTTTCGCTCGAGAGTTCACTTGTAGAAATCCCGTTAAGTATCGCTTGTCTTAAATATTTAGTTGCTGAGTTCTTATTTTGTGCTTTTACAGCTGTTACTGCCGCATTTAAAAGATCAGATACATGCTGATAATGCACAAGTCGGAAAGCCGAGTCATACTTGTGTAATGAGCCGTTATAGTCTTGTTGACTAAAAAGTTTATTCGCCTGATTACAAAGGTCGTAATATTTAAAATAGTTGTCCTTTTTTTGACCGTAGATTTTTGAGGAGAGTACGATTATTAAAAGTAATATTCTCATTCAATGACAAAAATGTTAACATCGTTTAGTTATGTACTAATATAATGCATTTCAAATTCATTCATTATATTTAAATATTACCAGTGCAAATTATCTCAATCAATTGCGTTTTGTTTCATAGTGAAGAGCAATTACTCCACAGGAAAACGTTTTCGTTTCTATAAGATTCAGTTTAGTGGTTTCGGTTCCACCTTTAAATAACGGCATGCCTTTGCCAAGTAACACGGGATTAACGAATAACCAGAACTCGTCAATCAAATCCAGACTTAATAATGAATGCGAAGCTCCCGGACTCCCAAAAATTAAAATGTTCTTGCCGGTTTGATTTTTAATTGTGTTTATGTTGTCTGCAAGTTCCTTACCAATAATTTTGGTATTCTCAAGCCCTTTTCCGCTCATTGTGGTTGATAAAACAATTTTTGGAACCTTGTTGTACCAGGCAGAATGTTCTTTATCATGCTTTGAAGCGTTGGGTTCTTTGCCCGCATTCGGCCAATAACTCTGCATCATTTCATAAGTTACGCGGCCGTAAAGGGCAGTGTCTGCTTTGTCGGTAATCGTAGCAACAAAGTCAAAGACCTCCTCGTCTACTTTAATCCAGGCCATTTCACCCTTAGGTCCTGCCACAAAGCCGTCAAGAGAAGTGTGCATGGAGAATATTAATTTTCTCATTTTATTATTTGTCTAAATATTTAGAATTTTTATCTGTTCCTTCAATTTTCATAAAATCATTAATTAGCCTTGTCCGCCAGAACCAATATCGTCTACGTGCTTTATCATCGCCCATTGCCAAAAACAAAAATTAAAACGAGTAGTCTTAAAGTTTCGAGCAATTATTTTCATTTTAAACTATTAATAAGTGAATATTAATTTATAATTATTAGTAGCGCTATTAGTTAGAATTAATTCATTTTTTTTCAAGCGAACAATCTTCCAAAAAAAACCGGAGCCATTAAACTCAGGGTAATAGATGTTTCTTTCGCATACATTGTTTAAACAATTGTATTTATTATTAGGAAAAGCAATATGGGTTATATTTTTATTTTCATTGAACTGCAAAACTCCCTTAAAAATTGAGGTGTAGAAATAATAGTCATGTGCCCTGGCATTATTTAGCCTAAGGGTCATTGATACATTTTCAAAGTTGGTAATACCATTTCCCGAAAATAAATAGGCAGTGGAATCAATCCCATTCACCTCATACAATTTTATTTTCCAAACTTTTTTAGAATTGCCTTCCGTACCGCCAAATAAATGCCTTATCGCCACGTTGCTCCATCCGCCTTCCGGATATTTGTGGCATGTAGTTAATGTGAGCAACAAACCAACTACAATTAAAAATTTATATAAACTTTTCATGTATTTAAAAATTAGTGCTTAACAAGGTGTTTTCATACCGACTGTAAAATAGTTTATTCAATACATCGCAAAATGAATTACGATTTTGACTTGTCGCCCTCCACTAATAACTGAGGCTGTTTAATTTTATCTGTTTTTTTAATTCCGTCTAATATTTCAATATTTATTCCGTCTGATAATCCGGTTTGAATATTTTGTTTTTTAAATTGTTGGTTTGTTGTTTCAACTTCAACAAAAGGTTTTTCATTATCGAACTGCAAAACACTTTCAGGTATGGCCAAAACATTATCTTTTTTAGCAAGAATAATATCTGCGTTAGCACTATAGCCGGCACGTAAAAAAGCGCTGTTATCTTTATTAATGGAAGCACGAATAAGAAACTGAATGGCCCCGTTCTCGGTGATCCCTTTGGGCGCTATATATTCCAGCTTGGCTTTAAATCTTTCTTTATCAATGGCTCCAATGGTTAAAACAATTTCCATACCGGCCTGAACTTTTCCAACTTCACTTTCATCCAGCTTTCCTTCGAAAATCATTTCGCTCATATTAGCCACTGAAGCAATGGTAGTGCCTTCGTTAAATGTATTACTTTCAATAACCTGTCCCCCTTCTTTTACGGGCACATCCAGCACCATGCCGGTAATAGTTGATTTTACAAATGTATTGGAAGAAGACCCGGAAGTTTTTGATGCGCCTTCTTTAATGATCTGCAATTGATTTTGCGCGGCTGATAACTCCTCCGTGGTTGCTTTAATTTTTAATTCAAACACCTGAAATTCAGATTTGGAAATAACATTTTGGTCATGCAATAATTTATTACGGTCGTATTCAACTTTAGCGTTATCGTAATTCAACTGCGCTGTATTGATCCGGTTCTCAGCATTAGCAAGATTCAGCATGTTCGGTATGATCTTTATCTTGGCAATTACATCACCCTGCTTTATTTGCTGGCCCGCTACTATGTACAGTTTCTCGATGATACCGCTTACCTGCGATTTCATGTTTACTTCACGCCTGGGAATTACCGAACCGGTAGCCACTGTTTTTTTTACGATAGTAGTATCAAAAGGTTTAACTGTGTTGTATACAACAGGAGGTTGCTGCGATTTTTGATAAAGAAAATAAAATGTCCAGATCATTCCGCCAACAAGCAATAGTATTAAAATTATGTTTCTGATCTTTTTTGCCATATATTTTTTAAATTAATTTTTATTATTTCTTTTATTCTGCGCGCAGTGCTTCCACCGGTTTTATTGCCACTGCTTTGTTAGCCGGAATTAACCCGGCAACGGCACCGCTTATTATTAAGATCATTAAGGCTTTAACCGCCACTCCAAAATCAACCGTAGGATTAGAAAACATTTCACCCGATTCGCCAATCAAAGAATTTAACCCTTCCAGTAATAAAACGCCGGCTATTAAACCAAAATATCCCGCAATGGAAGTGAGGAACACCGCTTCAATTAAAATCTGACCAATGATTTGCGAAGGCACAGCTCCCAAAGCCCGCTTCACTCCAATTTCTTTTGTACGCTCTTTTACTACAATAAGCATAATGTTACTGATGCCGATTACTCCGGCAAGCAATGTTCCTGAACCCACTATCCATATTAATATTTCAATGCCGGTAAAAAGTCCGGTTAACTTATTAAACTCAACGGCCATGTTCCAGTGCCCTACAGCCTTTTGATCGTCGGGAGCGATTTTATGATGATCTTTTAAAATGGAAATTACTTTTTGTTCAGAAATTTCCGCCGGCACATCTTCTCTTGATTTAATGGCAAACCATCCAACCACATCTCCAAAGTGAAAAGCATTCTGAAAAGTGGTGAAGGGAATATTGATGCGCATGGCCTCTTCTCTTCCATCACCACCGCTTGATCCGGGAACCGTTAGACCTATGATGCGGAAATAAACACCGTTGATCCGCACATATTCACCAATTGGATCTTCATCTTTTTTAAATAACAGCTCTCTTACTCTTGATCCGATGATACAGACTTTTCGTTTTTCTTTAATATCGAAATCATTTAAAAATCTTCCTTTTGTTATTTTAACTGAGGTGATCTTTAAAGTATTTGGATAATTCGCCTGAATTTGCGCAGCCGCTGTTTTTAAACCGCGCATTACATTGCCCATGCCTTCATTGCCTTCCAGCTGATTCATCGGACAAACAACGTCCAGCTCTTTTATTTGCTTTAAAGCTTCGGCGTCTGAAAGATTAAAATTATAATTCCTGCCGGGCTTCATGCCTTTGTATCCTTTTGTTGTTGGTTGCGCCCATACAAAAAAACTATTGGTGGCGGTTCCGCCAAAATCTTTTAAAACACCATGCCGCAAACCGTTACCTGAACCAAGCATGATTACCAGCATAAATATACCCCAGAAAACACCGAGCATGGTAAGAAAGGTCCGCAATTTATTTTTACGGATGGTTGCAAATATTTCCTGCCAGTTATCTCTTTCAAATACCATTATGTTTCTCTTAAAGCTTCAATTGGCTGTACGTTGGCTGCTTTTAACGCGGGGAACAAGCCCGCTAAGGCGCCGGCAATAATTATTAATACCACAGAAGATATGGCAATGTCAAGATCCACATCCGGATTTTTAAAAAAATCCCCTTCAAGCCCAAAAGCTTTAATTATTTCCACTACGCCTATACCAAGCATCAATCCAACATATCCGGCAATGAAGGTTATGAAAACCGACTCCTGAATAATTAAAGAAACGATTGAAAAAGGTGTGGCTCCCAGGGCTTTTCTCACTCCAATTTCACGTGTGCGTTCTTTTACAATAATCATCATGATGTTGCTTACCCCCACTATACCGGCAATTAAAGTAAGAATTCCGATTATGTAAATAAAAACTTTAATACCATCAAGCATGCCCATCACGCGCTTATATTCCATGTTATTATTAAAAATTCCAACTGCATTCATATCCTTAGGATCAAAATGATATTTTTTTGCAAGCATGTTTCGAATGTTACCTGCCATAGCCTCACTTTGCTCAATGGTCGCATCACCGGTAGTAGCCCACACTAAACGAATGTGATCTTTGCCATTGTTTATTCTCTGCGCGGTAAGCAAGGGAATGTAAATCCGGTCGTTATCCCCTTTTCCATTATCATTAAACACACCCACTACCTTATATTTAGTTCCTCCTACATCAATAAATTTATTAATAGGATCTTCCTCTTTAAACAAGAGCTTTTGAACAGGTATACCAATTGCGCAGACTTTTCTGAATTCATTAAAATCTATTTCGTTGATGAACCTTCCTTTAATAATTTTTGCCTTTTCAAGTAAACAATGGTCGGGAGCGCAGGGGCGCACTAAAAACCCCGCATGTTCATTTTTATAGGAAAGTATTTTGCTCTGACCGTCATTCGATACTGCCGAAGCGTGATCGACACCCTGTATTTTCTTTTTAATAAAATAATAATCTGTATTGGTCAGTTGAATTTTTCTACCGGGTTTATAACCTGCAAAGTTCATGGTAGTAACACCACCCTCGGTCCAGATACTGTTTGCCGCGTCGTTACCAAACTGTGATTGTGCGCCGTTCCGTAAACCTCTTCCTGCGGCGAGGAGCACAATTAAAATAAAAATACCCCATGCTACACTAAACGCTGTTAGGATGGTTCGCAGTTTATTTTTTTTTATGGTGGCAAATATCTCCTGCCATTTATCGAGATCAAACATTTAATTAGGAATCGTGATTAGTATTTTAATATTTTCGTTTTTGAGTTTAAAGTTGCGGGTTTGATGTTTGGGTTTAGAGTTTTGTGGTTAGTGATCAGGTTGAAGGATGAGCCCGTCTTTCAACCGTATGGTTCTTTGAGTCATTGCGGCTATATCATTTTCATGGGTTACAATTACAATGGTTTTACCGCGCTCATTTATTTCTTTAAAAATTTGCATTACTTCAAGCGAAGTCTGAGAGTCAAGAGCACCGGTTGGCTCGTCGGCAAAAATTACCTTAGGATCGGTAATAAGCGCTCTGGCAATGGCCACACGCTGTTTTTGTCCACCGCTCATTTCTGAGGGAGTATGGTTTGCCCACTCGCGCAAACCCATTTTATCGAGGTATTCAAGCGCTTTATAATTACGTTCTTTACGCGACACCTTCTGATAATATAAAGGAAGCGCCACATTTTCCATGGCATTTTTAAAGGATAATAAATTAAACGACTGAAATACAAATCCAATAAATTTATTTCTCAACTGCGCCGCTTTTTTTTGCGACAGATCTTTAACAGCCGTATCATGCAAACGATAGCTGCCTGAATCATAATTATCAAGAATACCTAAGATATTGAGCAGGGTAGATTTGCCGGAACCGGATGAGCCCATAATGGAAACAAACTCTCCTTCTTTAATGTGCATATCAATTCCTTTTAGAACTTCAAAAGAAGAATCCGCCAACTGATATGCTTTACGGATTTGATGTAATTCAATCACAGTCTAAAAATATATATTAATAATGGAACTAAATTTTAATTTTCACTTAAAGACTCCCTCCTAACGGGGGATTTATCTTTAATTAAATGTTTTCAGGAGAACAAAGGCTGCCCAATAATAAGGATGTTCAAACTTCCTTTTCACTACCTGCTGAGCTTGTTTAAAAGCAATTTCCGCATTTTGGTCAGAAGCATAGTTTTTATAAAACTCTGTCATAAGGGTTTTAGTGGCCTCATCATCAACCGGCCATAAACTCATTATGATATTTTTAGCACCGGCAATGGTGAGCGACCTCTGTAAACCTGCAACACCCTGGCTCCCCATTTCATCACCCAAACCGGTTTGACAAGCCGACAGCACCACCAGGTCAGTGTTATTTAAATTAAGAAGCGATGCCTCATAGGCCGTAACGATGCCGTCATTTTCAGAACTTGTATTGGTGCTGTCGGCCGTAGAAGGTCCTGCACCAGCCAGAATGATACCGGACCGCAAAAGCGGGTTTCTTTTAAAAGCGCTTGTTTCAAAACCCAAAAATGATTTATCATCCGTTTCAATATCCTTTAAATAAAAACCATGAGTTGCAATATGCAATACTTTTGGCGAATTAATTTTCCGGAGATTTTCTTCACTTGCCAGTTCATTCATATAAACTGTGGGATTCCAGTTAGCCGCTTTTAATTCTTTATTAATTTCTTCAACTTCAGTTTTTGTTCCGGGTAAAGGTGCAAGGTTGGTTAAGCCAAATCTTTTCGCAACCGATTGAGCGGCTTGTTTATTTTTGGAATCACGGTGTTTTTTAAAATCATATTCATAATCAGGATAGCCAAACAAAACGGCATCCTTATTTAAACGCTTGTTTTCGCTTGCTTTGTTTGCAAGGGAAGCAAGGTTAGCCGTTTGAAAAATTTCAAACTCGTCAACCACATACTTTTTGCTAAGTGGATTATACAAACCCATTAAATTAACTTTTTGATAAACCCCTTCCGGTGAAATGTACAATTTATTTATCCCCTTTAAATTTTTATTCAACGCGCTAAAAAACACGCCATAACTTAGGGTATCGGGTTTAAGATTATCAATAGAAGAGGCATAATACTTTAAATTACTTTCTTCCATTAAAGCGCCATCTTTAAAAATCACCAGTTCAGGTACTACGCTGCTTTTTTTAATGATCAGAGCAGCATATTTAATTGTATTTAAAGAATCATTTATAAGTTCATTCACTCTGAATATTTCAATGGCCGCTTCCTTATCTAACAGGGCGTTCTTTAAAGACTCAAAATTAACTTCAGAGCTTTTTCCAAAACCTTTTAACCGTGTTTTTAAAACTGTTTCAAGGTCTGAAGCTTTCTTAAAAAGATCATTATTATCTATAGCCGGCTGAGCGGATTTAAAATTATTTATCAGTTCATTTTTTACAAGCAGCCAGCTTTTATAAATTTCTATTAACTCTTTATCGCCCGAATTGAAAACCTCGCGACTCACCTTTGCCGATTTACTGGTTAATAATGATTTAAGAAGCAACTGATTACTCAAAGAACGTTTAATCAGTTCAGAAAGGTCTCTGGTGGGCTGGGCTATTCTATAGTTAAGAAGATACAGGTTATAACTTTGGAAAACCGGTTCAATAAACGCGAAATAACTCATTTGATTATCTTCGCTCATGGCATCAAAAAAACTATTTAATTGATGAGAATAATAATCAAGGCATTCAAAATAAAGAGGCGCCGCTTCTTCAAAACGGGAGGTAATTGAATAAAGTTCGGCCATAGCAAGCTGCGAACGCGCATACAGCTCATGTTTTTTACCAAAATTTTTCGCAACTAAACCAAGGGCTTCCTTCAGATTTATTTCAGCTTTCTGAAGCTGACCGGTCTTACGGTATAATCCGCAAGTGGAAATTAAGTACGAGGCATAACGGTAATGGTCTTTGCCTACTGTTTTTTCAATTATCTGCAAAGCTTTTGTTTTACATTCTTCAGCTTTTTTATAGTCTTTAAACTGAAGGTAACAAAGCGATAAACTGTTAAGGGAATTCGCATAACCCTGGTGCCACTCACCAATTACCTCTTTATAAATATCATGAGCTTCCAGGTTCTTTTCAAGCGCTTCTTTAAAATATCCGGCATCAAAATATACATTGGCCAGATTTGACAAGGCGTTGGCATAATTTTCTGTTTGTGTTCCATACTTTTCTTTACGCATGTGAAGTGCCGTTAGGAGTATATCTGATGCCTCACCTAACCTCCCCAGTTCGCGGTAAAGATCTGCTTTATTACTTAACGTAGTGCAATACTCTTCTGTATTCACTTCGCCAATTTCTTTATAAATGACCAGGGCGCTGTTATAACATTCCTCTGATTCACCGGTACTGTTTATCGCTTTATAACATAAGCCCAGATTATTTTCAATGGAAGCAAGTGTGCCACGATCTTTAATTTTATAATTAAAAAACTGCTGCTTTGCTTTTTTAAGATGCATGATCGCGATATCAAATTTTCCGGACTCTCTGTAAACATCACCAAGATTAGATTGCATGATCACATGATTAGAAGTATCTCCTAAATTAAACAACACTTTTTCTTCAACCAGTGAGGTTAAAATGTCAATCGCTTTCGGATAATCACCAAGATTTTGATAGATGATGGCTCTATAATTTAAAAGATTTATGTATTTAAAATTATTTACCCCGTCAAGTGTTTTATAATAATAAAGTAAGGCATCCACATAGGGTTGAGCCTGCTGGTATTTTTCAAGATTAATTAATAAAGCGGTATAATTAAAAAATATTTCAGTGTATTCTCTGCTTGACTGGCCGTAAACAACAGCCATACCTGGAAGACATAAAACATACCATTTTTCGGCCTCCATTAAATTATGACGATTGTGATGAAAAACGGCCAGATAATATTCAACAACAGGCTTTAACAGTGTATCGGTTGCTGTTTGCGCATAATGATATGCTTTGTGATAATTTTCTTCCGCTTTTTTAAAATCAGAATGATTAAAATAACTAAGAGCAATGGAACTGTATAGCTGAGTGGTGTTATCCGGATATTCAGAAAGCTTTCCCTGATACCTGACAACAAAATTTTCCATGTCCGTTACCTGAACCGGGTTACCATTATCCATTTCTTTGTTTAGGCGACCCCAGTCTTTTTCATAGGTCTGGCCCCTAAAGAAGGAGAAAGAAAAAATAGAGAGAAGAATTATAAATTTTAACTTCACAAACCAAAATTAACCTAATTTTTATGAAGAAAATATATTATTTATCCAGTTGCAGTACCTGTGCTCGCATTATTAAAGAACTAAAACTGGAAGCCCAAAAATTTGAATTCCAGGATATAAAAACAGAAAAAATAACTGGTAAGCAACTGGAAGAAATGAAATCTATGGCAGGAACATACGAAGCTTTATTCAGCAGAGTAGCTCTTAAATATAAAACGCTTGATCCCAAACCTGCAGCTGAAAGCGAATTTAAAAAACTTATTCTTGAAGAGTATACTTTTTTAAAACGGCCGGTAATCATTTCAGGGAAAGATATTTTTATCGGCAATTCAAAAACCAATATTTCTTCAGCCAAAGAAAAATTAAAGTAAAAAGCCCCCGAAAATCAGAGGCTTCTTTTTTAAATAAATTACTCTTATTAATCTTCGTCGTCAATCTTTTGTGCTTCTCCTTTAGCACCTTTATGATGCTCCTTGCGCGCCTGTTTCATTTTTTCTTTTTGCGCATCAAATTTTGTTTTTTGCTCAGGTGTTAAAAACGCAGTTACAGTGGCATCAAACTTATCAATGTTTGTTTTAGCCTGGGCATGAATACTCTTTCTTTCCTCAGGGGTTGTAGCACCCTTCATTTTTTCATGAAATGGGGCGTTCGCATTGATGCGCTCAAGAGTAGCAGCTTCCCACTTGGCCTTTTGATCGGCATTAAGCCCTAATTCTTTTTCTGCCCTGTGAGCGCTTTTTTTCGCACGCTCCGCCGGAGTTAAGCTGGATTTATTTTGTTTGTTTTTAGGGTTGCCGGTTGGGCTTACCTGTTGGGCCATAGATACTGTAGCTAAAGAAGCGATCATGGCAAAAATTAATGCTATTTTTTTCATAATAAATGTATTTGTTATTTGACAGGTTAAAATTGGTAAGGTTTAATCGCGGAATAATTTTTACATCTTTTGGCAAATGTTTTATTGTTCAATTATTACTTTCTTAATTATTTCAGAACCTTCAATATTTAATTTAATGAAATAAATGCCCTGCACATGTCCTTTTAAATTTATGATTGAATTTTCAGAAGAAGCATTTTCCTGCTTATAAATTATCTGTCCGAGCGCGTTAACAACCTCAACCCTCAGATTTTTTCCATCAGGGTTCCTTAAATTAAAAATGCCATGTGAAGGGTTAGGACTAAGAGTAACGTTTTCTGTAAGGGCCAATGTTTGATTTAATCCCGTAGGCGTTGAAGGAATTTTCCTGATCAGCAGATCATCAAGATAAAATCCATCTTTTGTTGTACCCCCATCTGAGATAAAAGAGAAACGAACAGATAAGTTTTGTCCGATGTAAGCCGAAAGATCGATATCTTCTTTCACCCATGCATCCTGAAATCCATCGTACACAGGATTAGTAGCCCCCGACGAAGCGGGTGAAGTCTCATATTTCCCGCATAACGGACTCCAGCTAACCCCATTGTTAGTGCTATACAAAATGGTAGCCTGATCATAATTTTTTTCAATTTCGAAGCGGGTATAATATTGTAAGTGCGCATATACTGCATTAGTTAGATTCACCGGCGTGCTTACGGTAATGGTTTTGTTAACGTTGTTCGCGTAGTTTCCCAGAGGACTTTCAGTAATACTTGATGGTGGGGAAACAAATTTTGAACTACTCATACCCCATGTGCCCGTGGTTGTGAAAGTTCCTGCAGTAGCTGTTCCGTTGTTAGAAGCCAGTATTATTGGTGTACCGTAAATTTTACTGATGGTATCATAGTGCGTAAAATAACCGTTATTAATACCAATAGCATATTTAATTACTTGTCCGGGTGTTAAACCTGAATTTAAGGTAAAAGAAATTGAATCGGTAATGGTTTGATTTTGCATCAAGGTATAAGAGATCGCCCCACCAACTGAAGCAATTGCAGTTCCAACCGGGTTAATGCCCACGGTAAAATCAGTTCCGTTTAAACCAAGGCGTTGAATATTATATTTCAGATAACCATTTCCCGTTAAAAACTTATCCTGAGCATCTCTTATAACTGCGTACTTTCCTACAAGCTTTGCAAGATTGTAATTTTGGGTAAAGGTAGTTTTACAAATATCAAGTATCCTTGATGAAGCAGGCCAGAAGCCATCGTTAGCAGAACCTGCCTCGGGTGTCATCGATAATATTTTTGGCTTGGTGCCCTGCTCACCGTACATCCAGTCATCGCTATCACCATTTGTAACATAGTTTACTGTTTGATCTCCGGTACCATATAAAAAACGGCTATCCTGGGTTAAAAGTACAGTCCAGTTAACGAACGTGGCGCTATCGGGTGTATAAATACTGGGCAGATACCCCCATGGATAAATAAGTAAATTACTATATGTGTGCGCGTTTAATGCCGTGGCAAACTGGCGTGAATTACAAAAATTGCGCATGGCCTGGGTTTCGGGTTCGCTAAAGCCGGCGGTACCACGATATGTATCACTGCTTCCTGTGGGCGAAGATCCAATATTATCATAACCCCAGTTGTATCCGTAATTTCTGTTAATGTCAACACCAAAGGAACCGCCTCCGTTTATACGACGGTTCTTGCGCCACATTCCACCGCCGTTAGGGTTGGTAGTTTGATTGTAAACATAACCATCGGGATTAACACAGGGAACAAAATATAATTCGGTGTTATCAAGCGTAGCTTTCACATCAGGATCGGTTGCATAATTTTCAAGCAAATACCACATGTAAAAAATCAGTTGCGATAAACTGGCCGGTTCACGCGCATGATGTAATGCAGAATACAATAATTCCGGTTCCGCCTCATCTGTATTTGGATTATCGCTCATCCTTACATAATATATATCTCTTCCTTCAATGCTTTGAGGACTTAATGGCTGCTTTACGGAAATTAAATTAGGATATAACAGTGCCATGCTGTCTAATATTTGCTTCATTTCATTCCATGTAAAAAATCCACCCATGCTGCCCAGATGAAAGTTAGCAGGTTTCGCAACATTTTGTGAGTTGCATACCGGTGAAGAAAGCGTTGATCTTCCCTGCGCCTCGCGATGGTTACGGTTTTGATAATATGTTGAAAGATCTTCAATTAAAACGGTGTATTTGATTTTATTTTCGGCTAATAATTTAATTTCATCTTCGCTTATCTCAGTAATGATATTGCCTTCTTTTATTTCAGCATGGTCTATTGTAACACCAAGCTGCAATAGATGGAGTGCAAGGTTCCCCGAACCACTGATTTCAACTTTATGATATTTTAAATGCTGCGCACTTATTTTAAAAACAAAAAACAAGCTGGCAAGTAAAATTATTTTTTTCAAATTAATTCATTTTAATAAAGATTATAAAAACAAAACTTCCCTCTGGCGGTACATTTCAAATGAAGGATGTTAATATGTAAGGAAACTAATCAAATATCGTGAGCATGTTGCCTGTACATTTGTAAATGTAAATGATTAAACTTAAAATCTCAATATCTGGTCTTACAAAGTGTTGTAAGGTAAATATGATGGTTTTACTGGTTTTATTTGCTGTTCCTTCAAGGGCCACGCAAGATCCTATCCTATTAACAAAAGCCTATATCAGCTGGTACGCCAACGAATCGGTTGAGCAAATGGTTCAATTTGGCATTCCTGCAAGTGTAACACTGGCCCAGGCTATTTTTGAAAGCCGTTGCGGGAATAGTTTACTAGCCAAACAATCCAACAATCATTTTGGAATTAAGTGTCATAACACATGGGATGGAGATACCATGGTTAAAACGGATGATATACTTAATGAATGTTTCAGAAAATATTTTTCTGTTGAAGAATCTTTTACCGACCACAGCCTGTTTTTGAAATCAAGGCCGCGTTACGCGCATTTATTTAATCTGCCGGCAACCGATTATAAAGGATGGTGTTATGGATTAAAAAACGCAGGATACGCCACCTACCCAACTTACGCCGAAGAACTCATTAAAATAATAGAAGAAAATAAACTTTATCTTCTTGATGGCTATGAAAAAATAAATCTTAAAAAAAAGACAAACACCGATAAAAAACTTGCTAAAGGCAATTTAAGCCTGGAAGATTTCACTGTCAACGATCTGGCAAAATGTGGCGTGTTGTTTATAAACGAAAAAAACATTGACCTTAAATTACTTCCCCTTTTAATTGGCAGTGCGGATGCTTCCAACGCCGTGGCTGAAAAATAAATTCTTGCCTGATTTTTCTGTTCTAAAATTTGAAGTGGCTTTTTAAAATGTTACTTTTAGCGTATTAAATTTAACCGTATGGAATTCAGAATAGAAAAAGACACCATGGGCGAAGTAAAGGTTCCTTCTCATGTTTATTGGGGAGCGCAAACCGAAAGAAGCCGCAATAATTTTAAAATTGGTCCTGAAGCAAGCATGCCGAAAGAAATCATTCATGCTTTTGGGTATCTTAAAAAGGCTACTGCGCTTGCAAACACCGAATTAGGAGTTCTTACTAAAGAAAAATGTGATTTGATCTGCAAAGCATGTGATGAAATTCTGGCACATAAACTGGATGACCAATTTCCTTTAGTGATCTGGCAAACAGGTTCGGGTACTCAAAGTAACATGAATGCAAACGAAGTAATAGCGTACCGTGCACATGTAATGAATGGCGGTAAATTGAGCGATGAACCCAAAGTGCTTCATCCTAATGATGATGTAAATAAATCTCAAAGCAGTAATGATACCTTTCCAACTGCTATGCATATTGCAGCGTACAAACAAGTAGTTGAAATTACCATACCCGGAATGGAAAAGTTGCGCGACAGCCTTAAGAAAAAATCAGAAGAGTTTAAAAATATTATTAAAACCGGTCGCACTCATTTTATGGATGCCACACCTTTATCGTTGGGGCAGGAGTTCAGCGGCTATGTTCAGCAGATTACAAACAGTATTAAAGCGTTAAGAAATGCTTTGGAGGCGGTGAGTGAACTAGCCCTGGGCGGTACAGCAGTTGGCACAGGCTTAAACACGCCCAAAGGTTACGATGTTTTGGTTGCAAAAAAAATTGCCGAGTTAACCGGCTTGCCTTTTGTTACCGCGCCCAATAAATTTGAAGCGTTAGCGGCGCACGATGCCATGGTAGAGTTAAGCGGTGCCTTAAAACGCAGCGCGGTATCACTTATGAAAATAGCCAATGACATTCGCATGCTCTCTTCTGGTCCGCGTTGTGGCATTGGGGAGATAATTATTCCTGATAATGAACCGGGCTCTTCTATAATGCCTGGCAAAGTAAACCCTACCCAGCCGGAAGCTTTAACAATGGTTTGCGCGCAGGTTATGGGAAATGATGTAACAGTTAGCATTGGCGGGGCCACAGGTCATTTTGAATTGAATGTATTTAAACCTGTAATTGCCGCAAATGTTCTTCAATCGGCACGCCTTATCGGGGATGCCTGTGTTTCCTTTACTGAAAAATGTTCTGATGGAATTGAAGCGAATTTACCTGAGTTAAAAAAACATCTTGAAAATTCTTTGATGCTTGTAACGGCTTTAAATACGCATATAGGCTATGAAAAAGCAGCAAAAATTGCAAAAACAGCTCACAAAGGAAACAAAACCTTAAGGGAAGCTGCAATAGAACTCGGTTACGTAACCAATGAGCAATTTGATGAATGGGTTCGTCCTGAAGACATGATAGGTAGTCTCAAATAATAATAATTATAAAACGAACCCACCCCATAAAGGTGGGTTTTTTAGCGATTAAGAGGCTTTTTACAGATATAAACATCGGTTCCTTAACAAGTTTGGCGACTCTTTTAAAGAGTTACATCAAAAAATTAACTAACTTTATTGGAAAGAAATTTACCATGCATATTAAA
>JAOQAF010000110.1 GCA_025963735.1 Bacteroidota bacterium | reverse complement strand
TTATGAAAAGGGTGAAAGGGAAAAAGCCAAAGGCGATTTTTATGAAATTAAAGACATTGATAATAAATACGCGCATCCGGCAAACTATTATTATTCACACATAGCTTATCTCGAAAAAAATTATGAAACTGCAATGTCTGGCTTCAAAAGGTTGGTTGGTGATGAAACGTTTGGAACCGTGGTGCCATATTACATCACTCAGATCTATTTTATTCAGGGAAAATACGAAATAGTAACCAAAGAGGCACCTGAATTATTAAACGACAGTAACCACATTCAAAAAGCGGATGAAATAAACCGCATGATAGGCGAAAGTTATTTTAATTTGAAAGATTTTAACAGCGCCCTTTCCTTTTTAAAGAAAACCAGCATGGGCTCTAACCCAGCTGGTAATTATGCTTTAGGGTATTGTTATTATAAAACGAATGATTGCAAAAATGCAGTAAACTATTTTGAAAAAGCTACTGAGTTAAAAGATTCGCTGGCCCAAAACGCCTGGTATCACATGGCAGACTGTTATATAAAACTGGGTGAAAAACTTCAGGCAAAAAACGGTTTTTACTCAGCCTATCAGTTAAACTTTAATAAAAAGATAAGTGAAGACGCCTTGTACTCATTCGCAAAATTAAGTTATGAGCTCGATTTTAATCCATACAATGAAGCGGTTAAAGCATTTTCAAAATATTTAAAAGAATATCCAACCTCTTCAAGAAAAGATGAGGTTTATAATTTTCTGATTAACGTTTATTCAACCACTAAAAGTTACGATCTGGCAATAAAAAGCATTGAAAGCATGGAAAACATGGATCCCATTCTTAAAGTAACCTACCAGAAATTAATTTATTACAGGGGGGTAGAGTATTTTAATAATAATGATTTAATGAACGCTGAAAAGCAATTTAAAAAATCGATGGGTCAAAATTCAGATTTAAAATTAAATGCGCTTTCGCAGTATTGGTTAGGCGAAATTTATTATAACCGTAAAGATTACACTACTGCCATTGAAGCCTGGAAAAAATTTCAGATAATGGATGGCGCGTTACAATTAAAAGAATATGATTTAAGTAATTATGCCCTGGGATATGCTTATTTTCAAAGGAAGGAACGCAGCAAAGAGAATAAAGAAAATGACGATTATGCGAACGCAAACATTTCATTCAGAAAGTTTCTTTTATCCAAAAACAAAGAAGACGATAATAAACTTATAGACGCGAACATACGGACTGCAGATTGTTATTTTATGAATAACGACTATATCCAGGCCTCCGAATATTATAATAAAGCCATTGAAGCCAATAAGCTGGATGTTGATTACGCTTTTTATCAAAAAGCTTTGTGCGATGGTCTTAACAGAAAATATTCTGAAAAAATAAGTGAGCTGAAGAAAATAGAATCCCGTTTTCCTGCTTCTAATTATCTGAGCGCCGCGCTTAATGAGATTGCCGACACCTACTATAATAATCTTAAGGATGAAGAAAGTGCCATTGTTTACTATAATAAAATTTTAAAAAATTATCCCCGTTCATCTTTTGTAAGCAACTGTTACGCCCAGCTCGGAAACATTTATTACGGCCGCAAGCAGGATGATAAGGCTTTTGAATATTATGATAAGTTTGTAAAAACGGACAGCAAGAGCGATGCGGCGAAGGAAGTGCTTGAAGCCATCAAAAAGATTTTCACTGAAAAAGGAAAAATAGATGAAATGGAAAAATATTTTGCCGCTATCGGTAATCCTTTATCTGAAAACGAACTTGAAAAGAAAACGTACGACGTTGCATACGACGCTTTTTATAACCAAAAGAATTGCGATGTGGCTTTACCGCAATGGAATGTTTACATCGCTAAATTTCCGAATGGTAAACATATTTCTGAAGCTCAATTTAATTCCGCGGAATGTAATTACAGTCAAAATAATTTTGACAAGGCTCTTCTTGGGTATTTATATATAACCGGTAAAGAAAGGGGGTTATATAGTGAAGTTTCTTATGCTAAAGCAGCCTATATTTATTATAAGGATAAAAAATACGCGGAAGCCCTGCCTTTATTTCAACAACTTGAGGAAGTTGCGGAAACTCCTTCTAATAAAAGCGCCGGGCGATTCGGAGCTATGCGGAGTGCGTTTTATTTAAATCAATTCGAAACTGCCTTAAGTGAATGTAACAAGGTTTTAAACACTGAGAAATTAAGCCCGCAACAATTAAGCGAGGCAAAATATATTAAAGCAAAATCGTTGTTTGAAACCAACAGACTTGATGATGCTCTTACTGAATTTAAGGCAATAACCAAAAGCGGCAGAAACATAACAGGCGCCGAAGCCTATTATCACATTGCATTGATTCAGTTTAAGAAACAGGAATATAAAGAAGTAGAAAAAACGATCAATAAACTTATTAGTTATGAATATAGTAACGACGATTGGAACAATAAGGGAATGCTTCTCACCGCAGATCAATACATGGCAAGAGGAGAAGATGCCGATGCACAGGTAATTTTAGAAACTATTATCGACAGCAAGCCTAAGCAGGAATATATTGACGAAGCAAAAAAGCGTTTGGATGTTTTGAAAGCCCGCCAGTCGACTCAGATAAAAACAGAAGGATCATCGTCAAAAGACATGAAAGTTGAATTTAACCAATCTAAAAAAGATGAGGATCTATTTGATAAAATGTATAACGAAATGGATAAAAGCAAAAGCGCTCCAACAAACACTTCAACTGTAGAAAAACCAAAATAATGGCATTAATGAACACAACTGATTTTTCACAACAGGGTTCTCATGAACCACAGGAATTGCTTTGTAAAAGGCAAAGGCGTAAAATTGAATGGTTGCTCATTTGCCTGATGGTGTTTGGCTATGTATTTTCCGCTGTCGCCCAAACAAATCTTAACGATATCAATTATGGTGTAAAAAGTGATTTTGAACCAACAATTAAAGACGCGATTAAATTTGCCGATCTTCCGGAAATAAAAGACAGTGTTAAACGTATGGATAATGTGAAGTACGGAATAGCAAGCGCTCCCATGTTCCCAAAGTATGAAGCACAAAGTATAACGGCTGCTAAAATGCAAAATGAACCTCTTTCAAAACTGTATCATTCGCTCCTAAAAGTAGGTTATGGTCCTGTTTACAACATGCCTTATGGAGAATTCTGGATTGCCAATACGCGTAACAGAGATGTGAGTTATGGCGCGCACATGAAACACTTCTCTAGCACGGCTCATTTAAAAAATGTTGGTTACAGTGGCTTTAGCGATAATGTTATTAATTTGTTCGGAAAGAAAATGTATAAAAAACATTCGCTTAAAGGAGATTTTAATTATGAAAGAAACGTGGTGCATTATTATGGTTATGATACTTCCATTAATCATATAAGGGATAATAATTACACAAAGCAGAGATATCAGTTATTTGAACCGAAACTTCAGTTCACGAGCCATTACACCGACAGTGTTCACATGAACCACGACATTGAACTTGCCTATTACAACTTACAGAATTTAAATCGCGAAGAAGAAAACAACATCAAACTAAACGCGAATGGCAATATGTTTATTAATAAAGAAAAACTCAATATTAACTTTTTAACTGATTTTTATAACCACAAGCAAAGTAACGATACCCTTAACGATTTAATTGTTAGTGTTAATCCATCTTTTGAGGCTCATGGAAATAAATGGCACGCGGATATTGGCGTTGGGGCTACTATGGATAATTTTAAGAATGCAACCCGGTTTTATTTTTATCCCCAGCTTAATGTAAATTTTAATGTTTACGAAAACATGATCATTCCTTATGCGGGATTGAAAGGCGGATTGATTAAAAACAGTTTCCGGAGTTTAAGCAAGGAAAACCCTTTTGTGGATACTACTTTAAAATACACCAATACAAATAATAAATACAATGTTTTTGCGGGTATTAAAGGAAATTTAAGCAGTAATACTTCTTACGACGCCAATGTTAGTTACGCGCAATACGACAGCATGCATTATTTTATTACCGATTACAGTGGGCCAAACCAGCTATACAACCACTTTGCGGTAGTATATGATAATACCTCCCTTGTTACAATAGGCGGCGAAATAAAACATCAGTTTAAAGAAAAACTCAATATTTCGGCAAGAGGTAAATACTATTTGTATCAACCCAAAAATTTCACGCGGGCCTATCACAAACCTGATTATGATCTTACCTTTTCTGGCATTTACAATTTACAAAGTAAAATTATTTTGCGCGCCGATCTGATGATCATGGGTAAGCAATGGACTCTCACCAGGGTAAGCGACTCCTCCGCGACTATACTTAGGCCAAAACAGTTAAAAGGATATGTGGACGCTAACCTTGAGGCCGAATACCGTTACAGCAAAATGCTCAGCTTTTTTGTAAGATTTAACAATATTGCCAATCAGCGGTATTACCGTTGGGACCGCTATCCCAGCCAGCGATTCAACTGCATGCTGGGGTTAACGTTTGTTCCGTTTTAAATGAATTATACCCTTTTTGTGGTATTTAAAGTTTTGAGCTAAATGTGTAACTTTATGTCACATTATGAGACCCCTAGCAAAATTAAATAAAGGTCAGCAAGCAATTATTAAGTTTTTTACTAATAAAGCTTTAAGTCACAAACTTATTGAAATGGGTTGTTTACCGGGTGAAAAAATTACTCTTTCAAAAATAGCCCCAATGGGAGGTCCTATGGCCATTCATGTTGCGGGTTATGAGTTAAGTCTTCGTAAAGAAGAAGCTGCTGCCGTAATGGTGGAACTGGTTGCCTGATCCTTGCCTGATTATTCAAATAATAAAATTACTGTTGCTTTAATTGGTAACCCTAACGCGGGCAAATCAAGTCTATTTAATGCTCTTACTGGTCTAAAACAAAAAACCGGAAATTATTCAGGTGTTACAGTAGATAAATATGAGGGTCACATTGCATTTAAAACAGAAGAGCTTTCCCATTATCTAACTATTGTAGATCTGCCTGGAACATATAGTCTGTTTCCTAAAACTATCGACGAAAAAATTACCTGCGATTTTTTATTAAATAATTCTCATGCCATTGACGTGGTAGTTATTGTGGTTGATGCCACCAATTTAAAACGCAATCTGCTTTTGGCAAGCCAGGCCATTGATCTTAAGTATAAAACAGTGTTGGCCTTAAATATGATTGATGAGGCCGAAAAACAAAATATAAAAATCGATATCGCAGGCCTAGAAGGTGTTTTAGGTATTGAGGTTGTTCCTACTGATTCCCGGCATAACCAGGGCATTAACCAACTTAAAAAAGCAATTGTTAACGCTAAAGTGAGCGACAGTTTTTTTTATGACATCAGCCTTATTCATAAGAACAACAACTTCGATTATAAGAACTATCTGCAGGAAATTTCCGAAAGTAAAACCGATGAAGTTAATTCAGATCAGCTTTATCGCTTCAATACCATCAATTACATTATCGCTAAATTCGTTAAAACACCTAAACAGTTATCTATTAAGGAAGCAACTTCCAAAATAGACGCTATTACCACGCACCAGGTGTTTGGCTATGTTTTTTTGCTTTTGGTGTTATTTCTGGTATTTCAATTTATTTTTTTTATTGCCGAGTATCCAATGAGCTGGATAGAAAATGTTTTTTTACAAACGCAGAATTATATCAGCGCAAGTTTGCCACCCGGCCAGCTGAACGATTTGCTCACTAACGGTGTACTCGCCGGTATTAGTGGTGTGGTCATGTTTATCCCTCAGATAGCAATGCTGTTCCTTTTCATTGGTGTGCTTGAAGACTCGGGGTACATGGCCCGGGCGAGTTTCATAATGGATAAACTCATGCGCCGTTTCGGACTCAATGGCAAATCGGTTATCCCGCTGATTAGCGGTACGGCCTGTGCAGTTCCCTCAATTATGGCCACCCGCACCATCGGAAGTTATAAGGAAAGGCTTATAACGGTCTTTATCCTGCCACTCATGAGTTGTTCCGCACGGCTGCCTGTTTATACTTTAATAATCGCGTTGGTTTATCCCGACAATTCTTTCCTTGGAATCTTTAATGTAAAAGGCCTTGTTTTATTAGCCATGTACCTTCTCGGTTTTCTTGCCACATTAACTACCGCCTTCGTCATGCAAAAGCTGGTAAAGATTAAGGAAACTTCTTTTTTTGTTATGGAATTACCTGTTTACAGATGGCCTCAGGCAAAGAACATAGGCATACTTGTGGTTAATAAAGTAAAAGTTTTTGTACTTGACGCGGGTAAAATTATTCTTGCAATATCCATTATCTTATGGTTTTTAAGCGCCCACGGGCCGGGCAAAAGATTTGAAGACTTATCAAAACAAATCGGTGATGCTGAAAGTGTATCAGGCACGAACGATCATAAACAAATTCAGCAATTACGTACCGAACAGCTTAAATATTCTTATGTAGGAAGACTGGGACACGCAATAGAACCGGTAATTAAACCTTTGGGTTTCGATTGGAAGATAGGTATTGCGCTCCTTACTTCCTTTGCCGCACGTGAAGTGTTTGTTGGCACCATGGCAACCATTTATGGAGCCAGCGATAATGAAGAAAATTCTTCTATCAAACAAAATCTTCAAAATGAAAAAAATGAAAATGGTAAACCCATGTATACCATGGCTGTTTGTTGGTCCTTATTGCTTTTTTACGCGTTTGCTCTCCAGTGTATGAGTACCATTGCTACCGTTAAACGTGAAACCAATTCATGGAAGTGGCCCATCTTGCAGCTGATTTTCATGACCTCGCTGGCGTATCTTTCTTCCTTTTGTGTGTATCAGGCATTATCCTGAATAAAAGCCTTTCATCATTAAAATTTTACTTTAAAATAATGAACTTATATTTTTGGTTTTCAATAAATTAATGGCATTTTTGTGTCCTTAAAAATCAACACTCGAATGACAAGCCGCATCTTAATTGCGTTTACAGTTGCAACACTTTTTACTGTAACATGCACCCCAAAAAAGAAAGTAACACAAACAGAAATAAAAAGCGCTCTATCCGAACCGGTAATTGCACTTGATACTATTGATGTTGTGGCCAGTGAACCACCTGTTAAAGAAGAATACAGAAGCGCAAACGCTAAGCTAACCGACATAATTCATACAAGGTTAGATGTAAATTTCGACTGGGCTAGCAGTCGCATGAACGGTAAAGCCGAACTTCAACTTAAGCCGCATTTTTATCCAACACGTACATTGTTTCTTAACGCACGGGGAATGGATCTCAAGTCAGTGGTTGTTTCTGAAGTTGGCATGGTTCCGGTAAATAATATAGTTGGCACCAAAGTTTTTGATAACGGGCTGAAGGAAACCCTTACTCCAGTTAAAGAAGCTTCCTATAAATACGAAAACGATTCAATTAAAATTGATTTGGGCCGCGTTTTTGCCGGCAAAGAAGTATATTATGTAACCATTGAATATGTTTCAAAACCAAATGAATTAAAAGTTGGTGGAAGTAATGCAATCAGCAGCGACAAGGGGCTATATTTTATTAATCCTACGGGGGAAAATACGTATAAAATGCCGCAGATATGGACTCAGGGCGAAACCCAATCCAACTCAGCATGGTTTCCAACAATTGATAGTCCGAATTCAAAAACAACACAGGATATTTTTATGACCGTGGAAGAAAAGTATACAACTCTATCTAACGGTTTGCTGGTTGACACTAAAAAACATTCAGACGGTACTAAAACCGATCATTGGAAACTGGAAGAAGCACATGCCCCTTACCTTGCCATGATGGCGGTTGGAATGTTTAAAAAAGTGGTTGATGAACCCTGGAACGGAAAAGAAATAAGTTATTATGTTGAAAAGGAATATGAGCCGCACGCAAAAGGCATTTTTGGAAATACAAAAGAAATGATTGAGTTCTACTCATCCCGCCTGGGGGTTCCTTACGCATGGCCCAAGTACGCGCAGATAGCGGTACGCGATTATGTTAGCGGCGCCATGGAAAACACAAGCGCCACCCTTCACGGAGACTTCGCTGTGTATCAAACTACACGTGAACTAATTGATGGAAAAAAGGGTGATGGCGTTATTGCCCACGAATTATTTCATCAATGGTTTGGCGATCTTGTTACATGCGAAAGCTGGAGTAACCTGCCTTTAAATGAAAGCTTTGCAACGTATGGTGAATATTTATGGGAGGAACACAAGAATGGACGTGATGCCGCTGATCAGCATCACGCGCAAAGCCGTCAGGGATACATTATGTCGGGCAAAGAAGTTGACCTTATTCGTTTTGATTACGAAGAGCGGGAAGACATGTTCGATGGCTTCAGTTATAACAAGGGCGGACAGGTTTTGCACATGCTTAGAAAAGCGGTGGGTGACGAAGCCTTTTTTGCTTCCCTTAAAAATTATCTTGAAACCAATAAATTTAAAAGCGCCGAAATTCACAATCTGCGTTTAGCTTTTGAAGAAACAACGGGTGAAGACATGAACTGGTTTTTTAATCAGTGGTTCTTAAACAAAGGCCGTCCTAAAATAAAAGTTTCTCAAAAGTTCAATGCCGCGGCAAACACTGTAGAACTTATTATAGAACAGAATCAGGATCTTAAAAAATACCCTTTATATACCTTGCCGGTTGATGTGGATATTTACACCAACGGTAAAGCCGAAAGAACAAGAATATGGATCACAAAACAAAAGCAAACTTTTTCAATTAAGGCAAAAGGTCAGCCACAGCTGGTAAATTTTGATGCAGAACGTCAGTTACTTTGTGATTTGGATTATGGAAAATCACAGGAAGAATATGTATACCAGTATAAAACCGCGCCATTGTATGAAGACAGGCAGGAGGCATTAACAAAGCTGGAAGATAAAATGGGAGACCCGGCGGTTTTTGCTTTGTTTAAAGAGGCAGCTTCCGCAGATAAATATTCAGGGATTAGAAATTACGCAATGGGTAAACTTACGTCGGCACCTCTCGATAAAAAAGAAGAAGTTAAACAAGTAATAACAGCTATTTATAATAACGACAAAAACACACGCACACGTGCTAAGGCCTTAAATTCATTGAATAAAAGATATGGTCAGGATGCTGATGTTCTGGAGCTTAATAATAAAGCGCTAAGCGAGGCTTCTTATGCAATTTGCGGAGAAGCTATGGAAGCAATAACCAAAAGCAATCCAAAAGTCGCCATGGAAAAGGCAAAAGCCTTTGAAACAGAAACAGGTAAGGAAGTGATATTTCCTATTACTGACCTTTACGCCAATAACGGTTCGGAAGCTCAGATCCCGTTTTTTCAAAACAATATAAAATACATGACAGGTTTTGAAATAAGCGGATTTATTGGAATGTATGCCAAGCTTGCAAAACGATTTACTAATTCGGCCGACGCTGTTGTGGTTGCAAAAGATCTTGAAACACTTGCCAAAGGGGCCAATCGTTTTACAAAATACGGAGCGGTTAAGGGAATACGTGATATAGCCGCAGTTTGGGAAGCAAAAGAAAAATCGCTGCAATCTAAGGTTGAAAGTGCGAAAGCTGATAAAAAAGATCCGGGGGAACTTGAAAAACAATTAAAAGACGCCACCGAAACAAAGGAACTTATTTCAAAAATGTATAACGCCAGCAAATAATATTAATAAATCAGGCACATTGAACGCGATTTTTTAATTATCAGACTATGTCAAAAATAAAAATTGAAAACATTCTTTTTCTTGATATTGAAACAGTTCCTCTTACCTATAAATACAACGCGCTTGACAGATTTACAAAAGAATTGTGGGACAGAAAATGGCAATTTAATAAAGAGGTACCCGCGGAAAATCAATATGAAAAAGCCGGTATTTACGCCGAGTTTGCTAAGGTTGTTTGCATTGGTGTAGGATTTTATAATGGCAATAAATTCAGGATAAAAGCACTCAGCTCTGAGAATGAGGTTGACATACTTAAGGAATTATCAGATTTACTGGAACAACATTTTAACACTTCAGCCCATTTACTTTGCGCGCATAACGGTAAAGAGTTTGATTTTCCTTTTTTGTGCCGGAGGTTTTTAATAAATAATTTACCACTGCCAAAAGCCTTGCAGATACAAGGAATGCGTCCCTGGGAAGTTAGGCACATTGACACCATGGATCTCTGGAAGTTTGGTGATGTTAAGAATTACAGCTCACTCAATTTACTTGCTCATGTATTGGGCATTCCTTCTCCCAAAGATGAGATGGATGGCAGCCAGGTAAGTAAAACGTTTTACGAAGAAAAAAATCTTGAAAAAATTTCTTCTTATTGTAAAAAAGATGTGATAACACTCGCCCGCGTGTACAACCGTTTTGCGGGAGCAGGGAACCTGCATGAAGATGACATAATTTTTGTGTAAATTAGGCGTTAAATGTCAGTAACGGTAGGTATAGTAGGAAGCGGAAGCTGGGCCACGGCTCTTGCAAAATTGTTTCTGAATAATTGCAACAACATCAATTGGTTTATAAGAAACCAGGCGGATATCGACGCGTTCAAGGAATATAAAAATAATCCCAAGTACTTAAGTTCAGTTGATTTTAATACAACTAAAATTAGTTTTACTACTTCCATCATTGAATGCGTTAAACTTTCTGATTATATAGTTCTCGCCGTTCCTTCAGCTTTTTTGCACGATACATTTAAAGAAGTTAGCGCTGAGGATTTAAAGGATAAAATAATTTACTCAGCCATCAAGGGAATTGTACCGCAGCATAATTTAATAGTAGGGGAATACCTTAATTCTGTTTATAAAGTGCCCCTGCAAAATATAGGAGTGATAACCGGTCCATGTCATGCCGAAGAAGTGGCTCTGGAAAAGTTAAGTTACCTTACCATCGCTTCTCAAAATTTAACCAGTGCGCAAACCGTTAGTGAACTGTTAAACTGCAGATATTTAAGGTCCACCGTTAGCGATGACATTTACGGCACAGAATATTCGGCGGTACTAAAAAATGTAATAGCGGTTGCAGGCGGTATTTGCCACGGCCTGGGTTATGGCGATAACTTTCTTGCTGTGCTTGTAAGCAATGCCATTCAGGAGATAAAGCGATTTGTGGATGTAGTGCATCCTATTGACCGCGATATTAACGCTTCAGCCTATTTGGGCGATCTGTTAGTTACAGCTTATTCGCAATTCAGCAGAAACAGAACTTTTGGCACCATGATAGGTAAGGGCTACAGTGTAAAAAACGCGCAGCTTGAAATGAACATGGTTGCCGAAGGCTATTATGCGGTTAAATGTGTTTATGAAATAAACAAAACATACAATGTGGTTATGCCTATTACCACCGCCGTGTATAATATTATTTATCTCAACAAAGATGCAAGAAGAGAGATGGAGCTACTATCAAAATTAGTTTCGTAGTCATGAAAGGTCTCTCCCTAACACTTTCTGTTATTTTTCATCCTTTGCTTATGGCAACTTACGGATGCTTGCTTATTTTTTTCGGGATCCGTCATACCGTATACGATTATATGACTCCCTTCGACACAAAATGGAGAATCTCAGTAATTGTTTTTTTATTTTCTTTTATGTTTCCGGTTTTAAACATAATTATCCTCTATAAATTAAAACGCATTCCGAGTTTAACGTTATCGGGGCAGGAGGACAGGACTTTTCCATATATCATGACAGCGCTTTTTTATTTCGGCTTATTCTATCTTTTAAAAGACATTAATATCTGGAACAGTATTAAACTTTTTGTGCTTGGCGGAGGCCTTGGTATTTTATTAACGGCCATTATTAACCTAAAATATAAAATTAGCGCGCACATGGTTGGTCTCGGCGGACTTTTAGGTGTTCTGCTTTCACTATCTTACCTCATAAAATTTGACATGACTTTTTTTTATGTTTCGGTAATATTGATAGCGGGGCTGGTTGGCATGGCCCGTTTGTTTTTACAGGAGCACAAACCTTCGCAATTATATTCCGGTTTTTTACTGGGTCTGCTGGTTCAAACGGTTTTATTTTATACGTTCCAAAAAATAACTTTTGCATAAATCAAATTCGTGAATTTAGTAACAGGCGCAACAGGTATTATTGGAAGTCATGTGGTTTTAAAACTTCTGCAGGATAACCAACCCGTAATGGCGTGCATGCAGAAAACAAGCAATATCAGTAGTGTTCAAAAACTTTTTTCTTACTACACTTCTCAATCCAAAGAACTTTTTGATAAAATTATATGGATAGAAATAGATGTGTGTGATGTTCTTTCAATTGAGGCTGCGCTCAATGATGTAACTGCAGTGTATCATTGCGCGGGTTTTGTGTCGTTTGATAAAAGAAACAGGGAAAAGCTATTTAGAATTAATGAAAAAGGAACGGCCAATGTGGTAAATGCGTGTTTAAACAAAGGGGTAACTCTTTGTCACGTTAGTTCTGTGGTTACATTGAACAATCTTGATAATAAGAACAACCTTAACGAAGATGTGTTTTGGAAAACAAGTGGTAAAGAAAGTGCTTATGCCATAAGTAAATATAACGCGGAGCGGGAAGTGTGGCGGGGAATGGAGGAAGGTCTGAATGCGGTTATTGTGAATCCGGGCGTGGTTTTATCTCCTGGTTTTTGGAACCAGAGCAGCTCCAGGATATTTGACACCTGTTTTAAAGACAACATGTTTTATACCATGGGAACAGCCGGATTAATTTCAGCGAATGATGTTGCATCCATCATGATTAAACTAATGAATAAGAAGCATTATGCGAACCGTTATATTCTTATTGAAGGTAATTATACATTTAAATATTTATTCGATCATATTCAAGCCGGCTTAGGTAAACGAAAGCCAATAATAAATGCCTCCAGAAACATACTTCAGTTAGGCCGGTTAGCCGACGGAATAATTTCAAAAATTAAGGGTAGGGAACCTAAAATAACTTCCGCCATTATAAATTCAGCCTTAAACACACAGGAACTTTCGAATGCTAAAATTAAAAACACACTTGGCTTTGCTTTTGAGCCCATGGATGAGGTTATTTCGCAAATTTGCAAGGCGTACTTAACCGAGCATAAAAAATAGACCTTAACAGGTTAATTATCAATTTGTTAAAATTGACCCTCGTCAAACAAATTTTGCATTTTGTAAGTTATTTTTCTACCTTAGTCTATCATTTTAAGATTTAGTATGCACATTGCTATTGCAGGGAACATTGGTTCGGGAAAAACGACTTTAACATCATTATTAGCAAAACACTACAAATGGCATGCGCATTATGAAGACGCGGATGACAACCCATACCTGAACGATTTTTACGAAGATATGCAGCGATGGTCATTTAATTTGCAGGTATATTTTTTAAATAACCGTTTTACTCAAATTCAGGATATAAGAAAAGGTAAACACACTGTGGTTCAGGATCGGACTATTTATGAAGATGCGTATATTTTCGCGCCAAACCTTCATGCTATGGGCCTTATGACCACACGTGACTACGACAATTATTTTTCATTATTTAAACTAATGGAAAGTTTAGTGAAAGCTCCCGATCTTATTATTTATCTAAGAGCAAGTGTGCCCACACTTGTAAAGCAAATTCAAAAACGCGGCCGTGATTATGAAAACAGCATCCGTCTTGATTATCTTAAAAGATTAAACGAGCGTTACGAAGCCTGGAGTACAGGCTATGAAGCCGGAAAGATACTGGTTGTAGATGTTGACGATATTAATTTCAGTGAAAGTAAAGAAGATTTAGGTAAGGTAATAAGGATGATTGACGCTCAGCTTAACGGTTTATTTAAATAGTGAACTTAACTATAAATAAAGAAGACGATTTTTTTGATATACATTTTTCTAAGCAAATAGAAAATGTCAATCAACATGGCGAGCTTATGCTGGCCTACGACGGCGTCTTAAATACCGAAACAATTTCAAAGTTGGAGTCCGAAATTGAAAGTAAAATACTTGAAAAAGGCCTTCCTAAAACCATAATTAAAAAAGTTTTTTTCATCTGCGTCGAATCTCTTCAAAACATGTTTATACATGGACACAAAGATGATTTAGGAGCACAGCATAATTTCTTTATTTTAAACATTACCGCAAAACAGGTTAAGGTTATAACTGCCAATCTTATCAGCAGTTCCGCGATTGATAAATTAAAAGCCGATATCCAAAAAATAAATTCATTCAACGACCCCGCAGAGCTCAAAACGTTTTATCTCGAACATCTTGAAAACAACGAATTAAGTGATAAAGGCGGCGCGGGGTTGGGCTTCATTACCATTGCCATGAAAAGCGGTAACAAACTAAAAACTTCTTTCGAGGAAATTAACGAGAAACGTTCGCTGTTTCTTATGGAAGTAACTATAAACGCCGAATAATAAATTTCTACGGCTTTATTTTTGCATTCTCTTCCACAAACCTGGTTAACTCTTCAAACTGCGATACATCCAGCTGTTCCGGTCTTTTTTCAAAAAGAGGATGAACAATAGTTTCAGAAAAATAAAGTGGTCTGATGGAATTCCTGATCTGTTTTCTGCGCTGATTAAAAGTTGTTTTTACCACCTTAAAAAACAGATCTTCATCACAATTAAGTTTAACCGTACTATTTCTTTCCAACCTTATTACAGCACTTTTAACACGCGGCGGTGGGCTAAAGACATGCTCATGAACAGTAAAGAGATAATCAATTTTATAAAAAGCCTGAAGCAGAACGCTAAGAATTCCATAAGTTTTGGTTCCGGGTTTTTCTGCGAGCCGCTGCGCCACTTCTTTCTGAAACATTCCTACAACAATATTCACATCGTTTCTGTGCTCCAAAACTTTAAACATGATCTGGCTCGAAATATTGTATGGGAAATTTCCGATCACATTAAATTTACCGGGATAATATTTTTTCAGATCTTCTTTTAGAAAATCTGAAAACACAATCTTTTCTTTTTTGTCAGGGTATAAATTCTGTAAATACTCTATGGATTCAGTATCAATATCCAAAGCCAGAAAATCAGGAACCACATTAATCATGTATTTAGTTAGTACGCCTGTCCCGGGACCTATTTCAATAACAGGGGAAGTTTTATCTTTTTCAAACAGAGCCTCTACAATTTTTTTTGCAACGTGTTCATCGCATAAAAAATGCTGACCCAAATGTTTTTTCGCTCTTACCGGTTGGGCCATTTAGTGTGTTGATTTTGAGGTTTGCTTTCCGCCAAGTTGCATAAGGTATGCTTTAATTAATTCATCAAGATTGCCATTAAGAACACCTTCAGCGTCGGTAATTTTTAATTCTGTTCTAACATCGTTAACCATTTTATAAGGATGCAACACGTAACTTCTAATCTGTGATCCCCATTCGATCTTCATTTTTCCCTCTTCAACGGCCGCTTTACTCTCATTACGTTTCCGCATTTCAAGTTCATATAATTGTGAACGGATCATTTTAAGGGCGCGCTCGCGGTTACCGTGCTGAGAGCGTTCAACCTGACAAACAACAACTATACCCGAAGGCTTGTGAAGCATTTGTACTTTGGTTTCCACTTTGTTTACATTCTGTCCACCAGCGCCGCCACTTCGTGAAGTGGTTACTTCCAGATCAGCCGGTTTAATTTCTATTTCTATTTCATCATCAACAATGGGATACACATATACGGATGCAAAACTGGTATGGCGCTTGGCGTTTGAATCAAAGGGACTAATACGTACCAGGCGGTGAACGCCGTTTTCCCCTTTTAAAAATCCATATGAAAATTCGCCTTCAATTTGTAATGATACAGATTTAACGCCGGCTACATCGCCACCATTATAATCCAGTTCTGACACTTTAAAGCCTTGTTTTTCGGCCCACATCATATACATGCGCATAAGCATGCCGGCCCAGTCGCAGCTTTCAGTTCCGCCCGCCCCGGAATTAATTTGCAAAACACAACTAAGCCGATCTTCCTCGGCTCTGAGCATGTTTTTAAATTCAATCTCTTCCAGTTTTTTTAAACAAGACTGATATTCCTGCTCTGTTTCGTGTTCCGTAGCATCACCGCTTTTAAAGAATTCGTAAAGAGTATTCAAATCTTCCACCTGGCTCTTAAGCTGGTCATATCCGGTAGTCCAGCTTTTCAGCTGTTTTACATCATTTAAAAGTTTTTCTGCTTTTTTCGGATCATCCCAGAACTTTGGATCCAATGTTTTTTCTTCTAACTGTTCAAGGTCGTGTTTCTTTCTATCGTAGTCAAAGAAACCCCCTCAACGCGTGACTGCGCTCAATAAGTTCTTTTAATTGGTCGTGTGTAAACATACAGTAAAGATAATAAAAAAAATTACTGATTACTTATTTCTTGTTTTTTTGATGGCCAGAAAAATACATATGGAATAAGCATTACCAAGCCGAAGCTTAAAAGACCCATTACAAGGGCAATGTAGAGATGCATGCAAATACCAATGAGGATCATTATTTTTTTTATGGAGCTAAACCAAATCAATATCGGGAAAAGTAACTGGTAAAATATTACTACAAAGGTTATGATCAAGGGCAGATTAGAATTTTCAGAAAATCTAACCGGGGTATATGTATTGTAGTGATTAACCCCGGAAATAAGCGAAAAGGCTTCACCACTCATCCATTCGCTATCGTTCAGCTTTAAAAGTCCTGAAGCGCAATACAGGAAGCATACTTGAATTATGATTGCAAGAATGGCGAAATTATGAAAACACGTCTTCAATTGATGCCATGTTGTATTTTTATTTGGAAAAACAAAACTGATAAAGCAATTAAAAAAAAGTAATTGGTTCAAAAAATAATTTCCGCCCGTTAATGTTGGATAAACGCGGTTGTGGAGGTTGAGTACAAGAAGCCACAGAATAAAATCAAAAATAAAATATAGCTTTATTTTTAGCAGACTTAAAAGAGATAAAATTAAAGCCGCAATAATTGCCATCAGGCAGAGCGAAGAATTTTGAGGATGATATAAAAAAAAGGCAAGCCCTTTTATAAATCCTATGTCAAATTCTCTTGAAGTTATTACAGAATTTTCGCCGAATAAAAGATCATAATTTATTAACCAATAAATACATTGCGCTATCACAAATAAATAAAGCAGTTTTTTAAAAATCGCAGCGCGCGATTGGTAATTGAGGTCTGAAAAAAAGTATGTAACCGGATCTTTCAAAAGTCCATTTATAAAATCTAAATTTAGAAGTTTATTTTAAAGAAACCATTTAAATGAATTTTTTAAAAAATAAGATTGTCTGGGCTTTTTTAACACTGGCTGCTATTTTATTTTGCTACAGCGAATCGGACGGAAGGGGAGATTTTTATATTTTTATTTCTGCGGCAGATGATTTGACGGAAGATGTAGATATTTTTAAAAAAACATATGTAGACGGATATCATTATTTTTATTCTGTTTTATTTGCTTTGGTGCTTAAACCTTTTGCAGCATTGCCCTTTCAGGGTTTAAAATTATCCTGGTTATTACTTAATGTTTTTCTTTTCGCATCTCTTTTTCGTTTGTTAATCCAATCACCGTTAGTAAATAAACTTGCGGAAAGAAAACGATTTATTTTTTTAGGTTGTGTTCTTTTATTCTCAGTCAGGTTTTTAAAGGATAACATTCATCACTCACAAATCACCATTTTAATTTTATGGTGTTGTGTTTACGGTATTTATTATATCACTGAAAATAAACTTGTAAAAGGCGCGTTTATTTTAGCATTGGGAATAAACATTAAACTGCTTCCTATTGTTTTGCTACCGTATCTTTTTTACCGTGGATATTTTAAAGCCTGTTTATTAACGCTGTTTTTTTATACTTCGCTTTTGTTTTTGCCTTCAGTTTTTATAGGTCATTCATATAATGTGAGCTTGTTAAAAAGCTGGTTACAATTGATTAATCCTACTAACCAAAATCATGTACTGGATGTGGAAGAGCGAACCTTTCATGGCCTATCAACGCTATTATCTACTTTGCTGGTAAAAGACGTGCCCGATGTTTATGCCTTAAGTAATAAAAGAAATATAGCCGATGTTTCGCTGCACACTCTTTCTCTTGTGCTTTTAATCGTACGAATGTGTCTTGTGAGTTTTACCTTGTATTTTACTGGAATCAAATTTTTTAAAAAAGCAGCCACTGCGTGGCATCAGTCTGTTGAGCTTTCGTATGTTTTAATGATCATTCCTTTAATTTTCCCACATCAGCAACCTTATGCTTTTTTGTTTGTAATTCCGGCAGTGTGCTGTATACTTTATTATTTGTTTACACATCACATTTCAAAAAACAAAAAAAAATTAGTTCAGGCTTTATTAGTCGTTGTATTTTTAACCTTTCATTTAAAGCTGATTTTGGGTGAGTTTAATAATTATTACGATCATTATAAGATTTTAACATACGGCACACTTTTATTAATTCCTATCCTTACCTGGGTTTGGAAAAATTCTATATGGGAAGATGAAATTATTTTTTAAGAAGTAACACATGACCATAATGAACTTCGTCTTTATGGTTTACTACATTTTTAAAATTAATTCGCCATACATACACGTCTTCCTGACAGGGCTTACCCTTATAATGGCCATCCCATCCTTGTTTGGGGTTATGTGTTGTAAAAATATGTTCGCCCCAGCGTGTATATATTTCAAAGTCATAGTCTATTACACCAATAGCAATAGGCATAAAATAATCATTCAGTAAGTTTCCATCGGGCGTAAACGTATTGGGAATCCAGAATCTGAACTCAGGTAAAATTGTTACTGTGCTTCGGGCAGTGTCTTTGCAATTATATTGATTGTTTACAATTTGTGTAACAAGGAAGTCTCCGTAATCTCCGTAAGTGTGTTTTTCATTCATAAAATTAGAAAGTGCCCCGTCGCCAAACGTGTATTGCCACCCGATGACATCACTGCTTGCCGTATTAATAAAAGTAAATTCAGGATCAAAAATGGTGGTAGTTTGTGGCGAAAAAGTATAACCGGCTTTTGGTGTAGGATTCACCGTTATGTTATTAATCGCATACAGGCTGGTATCCGCGCAAACGCTGCTTGTAGTTACTACAAGCGTGGCTGAATATATGCCGGGGGGCGTGAATAACTGCGTGGGTTGAAAGTCTGAAGAAGCCTGACCATTACTAAAAAACCACTGATAGGTTAAAGGCAGGGCACTCGTACTTCCGTTACTGAATGCCACTTTGGCGGGGTCGCACTGGCTAAGCGGCAGGTTGTTTATTTTAGCGACTGGCCTGGGAAGTACGCGAACACTGTCTATAAATGAATCTACACAACTCAATTGTCTTGACACTAGTTTTACAAAATATTTACCCGGCTGTGTGAATACTATATTCGCAGGATTTTTAACAACAGAGGTGCTGGGGGTTGCGCTTGACCCGAAGTTCCAGTTAAAGGTGGCCTGGGGCATATATGTTCCCTGTACAGAGAAGGAAAAGGAATTGCCTTTTAAACACTGCCTGCTGTTAGGCGGAAAGCTGATATCCAGCTTCGGATAAATATTAACTGTTTTTTGAATGGTATCGCTGCAGGGCCTGCCGGGATTGGCAATAAGAGTTACAATGTATTTTCCTGTATCGGCATAAGTATAAGTTGGATTAAATAATGTGGATGTATCACTTGTTAGTTGTGTGTCTCCAAAGTCCCATAAATAAGTTAACCCGCCAAGATTACCAAAACTTTGATTGGTAAAAGTAATGGTGCTGCCTTCACATTTCAATGGCTGATCTGCAAAAACGCTTGCTACCTGAACGATACATGAAACCACATTGAATTGAAAATCTCTGTAATGTGTATTGATTACAACGCCGTTCCTTATTTCCTGTATGCAAACACTAACCACAAACTGTCCGAGTAAATTAGGTTTACCAGTTAGTAATCCCGTGGTAGGATTAATGCTGAAAGCCGGGCTGCTCGCAATCGGATAACTACCTGAATAGGAGGAAGAATAATTAACATTTTGATAAGGTGGTGGCGGCGCTTCAGGCGGGCAACCACTTCCTCCCAGTGAAGGACAACCCTGATCCAATCCCTGAAACGAAGGACAAAGCGAATAAACCAGGTGGTCGCCATCGGGATCTGTTGCTGAATGATCGAATGTAAAGGGAATATTGTTGCAGATAAAAATGGGAGGAAAATTTTTGTAACGCGGCGAACTATTTACGGCAACAACTTCAGGGCCCGGAATAAAAGTATAATAAGTTGATCCCTGTGCATCAGGAGCAACAAGATTAAGTATAGAGCTGTTACGGCAGCATCGCTGATAAATAAGATAGTACCCACCGGTTTTTGGGGGAAGGTTTAACGTATACGTATAAATTCCTTCATCAACACAAATACCACCTGGTGGCTGAATGCAAGGGTTGTTAATAGTGGGTGGAATGTGAGTGATGGCGGGTAAACCCATGTCGTACGCTCCAAAAAGCGTTCCGCCGCCGTCATACACGGTAAGAAGGGCAGGGGTTACTCCGCCGTTGGAATTTTGTAATCCGTCAAACTGCGCCCCGTTACTAAAACAATCGCGGTAAACTTTTAATGTTATTCTGTAATTATTTCCTCCGAGAGCGTCGTAAATAATTTCACCTCCAACAATGTGGAACGAAAATAATTGCGCGCAGGAGCAAAGGCAAAATATCAGGTATAAAAAACGTTTTTTCAATTTTAAAAGCAACACTTAAATTACGAAAAAAGAGTGAGAGAATAAAAGGGTTTTTTCTCTGGTATTTTTTTGGCTATAATTGGCTTGGAATCTGCAAAAAAGATGCATTTTATTTTATTAAATTTGTATAAATGACAAGAATTTTTTTTCTCATTCATCTTATTTTTATTACGCTTTTTTCTTACTCACAACTACCTGTGGCCTATGATACTATTTCCGTAAAAGAAAATGGAAAAGTTTTAAAAATGCCCTGGGCCAATGGTTTAAACTATTCCAACTTTTCTAACATAGATTTAAATTTCGATAACGTAAAAGATCTTGTTGCATTTGATAAAACAAATCAGTTCGGTGTCGGGCGATTCAGATGTTATATTAAAACGGGAATCATCGGTGCTGAAACGTATTCCTACAGCCCCGGACTTAGTTATTATTTTCCCGAAGCCGTTAACTGGGCCACTTTTGTTGATTATGACTGTGATGGAAAAGAAGATTTGTTTTGTTCTGCCAGCGGAGGCATTATGGTTTATAAAAACACAAGCTCTCTGCCCGCAGGCATTAGCTTTAGTTTAACAAGTTCTTTATTATATACTTACTATTCGCCATCAGCTTCCGGTTATGCCAACCTTTATGCCGGTCCTGCCGGCGTTCCAGGCATTGCCGATGTTGATAAGGATGGCGACATTGACGTGCTTACCTTTAGCCCGCAGGGGATTTTTATTGAGTTTCACCGCAACATGAGCATGGAAGCGTATGGCGATTGTCATAGTTTGGATACATTTAATTTAGGAACTGGATGCTGGGGAAAAATGACTGAAAACAGCTGTACGGTTGATTTAAATCAAACCTGCGCTTTTAAAGAATGGCCTGATTATCATCCCGAATTACAAAATCCGTTACATTCCGGATCGTGTTTAACATGTATTGATATTGACGCAGATTCTGATTTGGATTTAATTATGGGCGATATTTCATGCAACAGTGTACAATTTGCTTACAACGGTGGAACTGCGTCGAACGCGCTTATTACCGATACCACAAAGCTTTATCCTAATTATCCCAACAAAAATTCGACCACCCAAATCAAAATGAATAATTTTCCCTGCACTTATAATGTTGATGTAAACGGCGACGGAAAAAAAGATTTAATTGCCACACCAAATACGTTTGGCAGTGAAAATGCTGCAAGTGTTTGGTATTACAGAAATACAAGTTCAACAAGTACGGTTAATTTTCAATATGTAAAGAATAATTTTTTACAGGATGAAATGATTGAAGTCGGACAGAACTCTTATCCGGCAGTGTTCGATTACAATGCCGATGGTAAGAAGGATTTGTTGATAGGAACATTCGGTTACTATAACTCAAGTAATTTAAAAGCGCAGCTGGCCTTGTATGAAAACACAGGCACCCTCTCGCAACCCTCCTATTCACTGGTAACACGGGATTATGCCGGAGTAAGCACACAAAGTTTAAGTTATGTTATTCCTTCTACGGGAGATTTGGATGGAGATGGCGATATAGACATTGTTATCGGAACGTCCAACGGAAAAATTCACTGGCTAAAAAATGGGGCGGGAGCAGGAAACATTTGCTCCTTTACGTTTCTGAATAATCCTTTCACCTTTACAACACAGTCTGCAGTGGCTGCTCCGCAAATTGTGGATATAGATAAAGATGGTAAACCCGACTTAATGATTGGGGGAAAAAACGGACGTATCGCCTTTTATAAAAACATTGGTTCACCTACAGTTCCTTCTTTTACTCTTGTAAATAATTTTTTTGGTAATGTGGATGTAAAAGGTGATCCTAATTTATATGGCATTGATGGATATGCCGCGCCTTACTTTTACGATGAGGCTGGTGTAACAAAATTACTTGTGGGTTCGGTAAGCGGACAAATTTTTTATTATACGGTGCCTGCGGTTATAACCAATTCATGTGTGTTGATCAGCAATTATGTTAACGCTGTTAACGAAGGGGCTCAGTCATCAGTATGTTATGAAGATATAAATAATGATGGGAAACGCGATCTGCTTGTTGGAAATGCATCGGGCGGTTTAAATTTTTTCTCTTCAAAATCACCTTACGTTGGCATTCCTGATTTTCAAAAAAACACAAACAACATGGTCGCTTTTTTCCCTGTTCCCGCTGAGGACAAGGTGACGTTAGAGATTTCAAAAATTGAAGCGGAGCGTGCAGAGGTTAGAATTATTAATGTTTTAGGAAAGGAAGTATTATCGTTATCTTTTAATGGCAATACCGGAACTATTGATATAAGCGGGTTAAACAAAGGATTATATATCGTAACTATTAATATTTATTCTGGCGGAAATATTTTAGCCACATCAAAAAAATTGATTAAAAATTAAATGAAGTATAGTGTTATATATTTATTTTTTATTGTTCTGCTAACAGGTTGTAAAAAAGATGCGGGTTCAGTAAGCCAGGGAAATTATCCTGTTTCTGTAGGAAAGATTATTGTAAATAAGTGTGCTACTTCAGGTTGTCATAATGATCAAAGTTATCCGGCTGCTGATAATTTAAACCTTCAAAGCTGGGCGAGCATGTTTGGCGGAAGTACCAGCGGTTCGGCCGTGATACCTTACAGTAGTAAATTTTCATCGCTGTGCTATTATATTAATACATTTCCTGAATTGGGCGTACACGCTGAACCCACCATGCCATATAATAAAGAACCATTATCGTATGATGAGGTAAAAACCATAAAAGATTGGATCGATGCCGGAGCTCCTGACGTTAATGGAAAGGTTATGTGGGCTGATAATTTGCTCAGAAAAAAACTATACTGCGTTAACCAGGGTTGTGACGTTGTTACTGTTTTTGACAGTGATACGCAATTACCCATGCGTTACATTGAAGTAGGAAACAAAGCAGCAATTTCTGAATCGCCTCATCAGATAAGGGTTTCACCCGATGGGCTTTATTGGTATGTTATTTTTGTAAACAATAATATTATGCAAAAATACAGTTGCGCCGATGATAAATTAATTGGAAGTGTCCCCCTTTCGCCGGTGGCAGCCGGAACAAGCACAAACAGCGCTAACGACGCTCTTAACTGGAATACTTTTATTATTAGTAAAGATGGTAGGCGGGCCTATTGCGTTTCCTGGCAGCCGTCAGGTAAAGTATGCTCCGTTGATTTAGAAAATATGAAACTTATTCATTTTCTTGGGGGCTTTAACAATCCTCATGGTATTGTTTTAAATGCTGCTGAAGATAAATTGTATATTGGCGCGCAAACCGGAAATTACATCACTGAACTGGACACCGCTTTTAGTGTAAATACTGATCTGTCGCTTGAGAACGGAGTTCCTCCAAATGGCTCTTCTGTTTTAGATGCACATGATCTTTTACTTTCTCCCAATAATACCGATCTTTTTATAACCTGCCAGAAAAGCAATGAGGTAAGGGTTTTTAATATTCCTTCTCAAAGTGTTACTTCCATAATATCCACCGGCAATTATCCGCAGGAAATAGTTTATTCTAAAACCTTAAAACAATATTATGTAAGCTGTACATATGACAGTACAAGCTTTGCAAATTCAATGGGTGTTATTACAAAGGTTGACGCGCAAACACAAGCCACTACAAAAATTAAGTGCGGGTTCCAGCCACATGGTATTGCGGTGGACGAAAACAAAAAATTATTATATGTTCTTTCACGTAACATTCCTTCAAATGGCCCGGCGCCTCACCACACTAGTCAATGTAGTGGGCGTAATGGTTTTGTAAACTTTATTGATTTATATTCAAATATGTTGTTACCAAAAAAATACGAATTAAGTGTCGATCCTTACTTTATTTCAGCAAGACCATGATAAATATAAATGAATTGTTGGCTAAGCAGCCTATTTTACTCTTTGATGGCGAATGTGGCTTTTGTAATAAAAGCGTCCAGTTTTTTTTAAAGCGCGAAAAAAATAAAACCATGCACTTTGTTCCTTTGCAATCAGAAACCGGAAAAGCTATCCGTAAATATTTTGAAAT
>JAOQAF010000088.1 GCA_025963735.1 Bacteroidota bacterium | reverse complement strand
TCGAAGTCAGCATTAACACTTTTAAAATACCCTGTTGCATATACATTTCCTGATTTATCCGTTTTAATTGAATAGGCGGCGTCCATATCAGTTCCTCCCATTTTTGCTGCCCAAAGAAAGTTTCCGGATGAATCCAGTTTACTTATATAAATGTCATAATAATTACCTCCATCCAAAGTATATGTCCCTGGCCCGGGATCAAAATCGTTGGTGCCTGCAAATGTTCCCGCGGTTAATACATTTCCGTTATTATCCGATGCCAGACAAAACGCCAAACCACAGCCATCATTAATTTTTTTTGCCCACACAAAATTGCCAAATGAATTTAGCTTCATTGTGAAATCAACATGATATCCTCCATTCATAATAAATGAAGCAGGCCCTGGGTCGAAATCTACACTATTCCAAAAATGACCTGTTATGTATATGTTCATGCCTTTATCCAATATAATTGAAGGGCCGTAAGTTATCCAAGTAGTGACAGCACGAATTTGTTTTGCCCAAATTAGATTTCCATTAGGGTCATTTTTAAGTATGAATATACTTGCTGTATCATTGTCACCGGAAAGAATATATGTACCAGGCCCTGAATCAAAATCTATTGAACCAGAGAAGTAACCAGTGGAATATATGTTACCGGCATCATCAAGAACAATTGAATTAACATTATCTGTAGATGTTCCACCAAAGGCATTAACCCATTGTAAATTTTGAGCGGTAACGCCTATTGTAAATGTTATGCAAATAAGGGTAAAAAGTCTCTTCATAGAAAGAGAATATTAAAACTCTATGCCAAAAATGGTCAAATAAGGACTCTGTATCTAAGTTAATGTATTGTGCAGGACTACGATTCCATTACTTATTCATTATATCATTCTGAATCTTGATGCTTTCATCGTGCAGCAATTGGCAAAGCCTTTCAACATGCAGGCGTGAAAGGCCTAGTTTTTCAGCCCACTGCGCCCGTGTTCTTAAAATCTCCTGCCAGCGTTCTAACTGAAAGATGGTGATGTTATGTTCTCTCTTATAAACGCCTATTTGCTCAATCACCTGCGCGCGTTTTTTTAAAACATTAATCAATTCATCATCTATCTCATCAATCATGTTTCGTAACTGATGAAGATGATCTAACACATTCGCATCGCCGGTATCAGGTTTACGAATAATTAATTTTGATATTAATTCGTTTAGTTGTTGAGGCGTTAACTGTTGTTCTGCATCGCTTAATGCGATTGAAGGATCATAGTGTGATTCGATCATGAGGCCATTCATGCCAAGATCAAGTGCTTTCTGAGCGATGAATGGAATCAGTTCTCTTTTACCTGAAATGTGACTTGGGTCGCAAATAATAGGAAGATCAGGAAACTGAGTTCTCAACTCAATTGGAATTTGCCACATGGGTTTATTGCGGTATTTTGTTTTGCCATAATAATGAAACCCTCTGTGAATGGCAGCGATTTTGGTAATTCCACTATTATAAATACGTTCAATTGCGCCTATCCATAATTGTAAGTCGGCATGAATAGGATTTTTAATCATTACCGGAATATCAACTCCTTTTAAAACGTCGGCAATTTCCTGTACACTAAAAGGATTCACCGTAGTGCGGGCGCCAATCCACAATACATCGATGCCGTATCTTAAAGCAAGTTCTGTGTGTTGCGCGTTGGCCACTTCTACAGTTATTTTAAATCCGAATTCTTTTTTTACTTCCGCCAGCCACTTTAACGCATCTTCGCCTCTGCCTTCAAAAGCATTGGGCCGTGTACGCGGTTTCCATACCCCCGCCCTAAACAAACTTATTTTATTGAGATCGTTTAACCCTTTTGCCGTTGCAAGAAGTTGTTCAAGGCTCTCGGCACCACATGGTCCTGAAATTACCAGTGGCTCATTTTTTGCAGGAAGCCATGTATGTAAAGGTGCAAATTGCATAAGATATTGAAGTGGGAAATTACCGCTTTTATGGTATTTAAAAAACTAAAAAAGAAAACTAAGTTTGATTATGGACACAGGCATATCTAAAAAAGTACATTTCTTTGAAAATAACTGTTCCTTAAGTGTTTTTGCCGATTGCTGCAAGAAAAAAAAGAAGTGCTGCAAAAATTACAAAAAGGGCGACCGATGCAAAAAGTGTCCGGCCAAAAAGTAACACATTTATTAATGATTAGTTTTTAGTGATTAGAGTTAGTATTATCAGCGTAATCCGTGGCAGATTTTTTAATAACCCTACAAATTCTTCGCCAACTCTTTTTTCAAATCTTCAACTCCACTTACTGCTGTCTTCTTTATATGATGCAGGTTGCGGATATAGTCCAGATTAAACTCCCCCGGATCCACTAGCCACTTGGGTGTATTGTGGTTTACATAATTTAAAAGTCCGGCCGCGGGATATACATTCAGAGACGTGCCTATAACCACAAACAAATCCGCTTTTTCAGTGATATGATAAGCGTTTTCCATTTCGGGAACCATTTCGCCAAACCAAACAATATGCGGCCTTAACTGCGAGCCTTTATCGCAAAGCTCACCAATTTGTATTGATGATTTTTTTAACGGATAAACTAGTTTCTCATCTACGCTGCTTCTGACTTTCATAATTTCACCATGAAGATGAATTACTTTTTTGCTTCCTGCCCGCTCGTGTAAATCATCAATATTTTGCGTGATAACATATACATCAAAATCTTTTTGCAGGTCGGCAATGAATTTATGCGCTTCATTGGGTTTGGCTTCCATAACTTGTTTCCGGCGCTGATTATAAAAATCAATCACCAGAGGCATGTTATTGGTCCACGCTTCAAAGGTAGCCACGTCTTCAATACGGTATTGTTCCCACAAACCTCCCTGATCTCTGAACGTTTTTAGGCCGCTTTCCGCGCTAATACCTGCACCACTAAATATAACCAGACGCTTTTTAGACACTATAGATTTTCCTTAACAAATTTGAGAATTTTATTAAATATATGGTACCGTGTATAACCTCCTGAAATGCCATGATTTTTATTTGGGTAAATCATGAAGTCAAAAGGAATATTATTTTTAACCAGGGCATTTGCCATTTCCATACTGTTTTGTAAATGCACATTATCATCGGCCGCACCGTGAATCAATAAATATTTTCCTTTGATGTTTTTCGTAAAATTAACCGGAGAATTATCTTCATACCCACTTTTGTTATCCTGTGGTTTACGCATAAAACGTTCAGTATAAATGTTGTCGTAATATTTCCAGTTGGTTACAGGAGCAACCGAGATTGCAGCCTTAATAACGTCCGCTCCTTTACTGATCATCAGGCCTGCCATATAACCTCCAAAGCTCCATCCCTGAAAACCAATTCGTGTTTTATCGACACATGATAAATTGCCAATATGTTTGGCGGTTTCAATCTGATCCACGGTTTCCAGTTTGCCTAATTGCAAATAAGTGCTGTGTTTAAATTCGCGCCCCCGGCCCATAGTGCCCCGGCCGTCAACGCATACTACCATGTAACCTTCCTGGTTTAATAAATTATGCCAGAAATATTCCATAGGGTCCCAGCTGTTATTTACTTCATTGGAACCTGGTCCTCCGTAAGCGTACATGTATACCGGGTATTTTTTTGTAGAATCAAAGTTGTGAGGTTTCATCATCCAACCGTTCAATTCAACCCCTTCAGAAGTTTTAAATTTAAAAAATGTTCGCGGCGATAAAGTATAGTTTTTTAATTTGGTATTTAAGGCTGCATTATCCTCAAGGGTTTTTACCAGCTTGCCATCTATGTTGCGCAGTTCATAAACATTAGGGGTGTTAGCATTGCTGTAATCAGAAATGTAATATTTAAAGCCATTGGTAAATTCAAAATTATTAAACCCCTCTTTGGTTGATAAGCGCTTTTTATCTTTACCTGTTAATTTAATGCTGTAAACATCCCTGTTAATTGCGCCATTTTCTGTCGAGGAATAAAACAAGGTGTTGGTAGGCTCGTCATATCCTTTAAACTCCATCACGTCAAAATTACCACTCGTGATCTGATTGATAAGCTTACCTGAAAGATCATAATAATATAAGTGATTGTAATTATCCTTTTCACTTGATATAATAAAACCTTTGGTTCCAACAAATGTAAGATCGTCGGTAATATCAACGTAGGTTTTACTTTCGTCAGTGTAAGCTACTGTTCCCTTTCCTCCAATCACATCTGTAAAAAGTAATTCCAGTTTGTTTTGAAGTCTGTTTAATCGTTGAATGCTTAATACCAGGGGGTTATTGGTAAAACGGATGCGTGGAATATAGATGTCTTTATTGGTGCCAATATCTGCCGTTACCGTTTTCTTACTTAATTCATCGTAAATGTGAACACTCACAATTGAGTTATCTTCACCGGCCTTCGGATATTTGAACGTATATTTTTCGGGATATAATTCTCCTTTATATAGATCCATGGTGTATTCTTTCACGCGGCTTTCATCAAACTTTACATATGCAAGATACTGGCTGTTGCTGCTCCAGTCAAAATAGTCTGCCTTGCTAAATTCTTCTTCGTAAACCCAGTCGGCCCAGCCGTTTTTTATTTTATTTTTTTCACCATCTTCTGTAACCTGAGTTTCTGCGCCGCTTGCAAGGGTTTTAATGAACAAATTATTATCCCTTACAAAGGCTACTTTTTTTCCGTCGGGTGAAAATAACGGAAACATTTGTTTGCCTTTATCGCTTAGCTGCGTGGTTTTTTTAGTTACCATGTCGTAAATAAAATAATTGGCTTTGTAAGAACGACGGTAGATGGCTTCCATTTCTTCATTAAGCATCAGTTTATCTTCATTCGGACTAAACTGATAGGTATTAATATCAAGTGCTTTACCATTAAAAGTAAGATCAGCACTTTTTACAAGTTCTTTTATTTTTTTACCTGTTTTAAGTTCGAATTTTGTAAGCGTGGAACTTTTATCGTCTGTTGTTACATCAACATAATGCAAACCGTCGTTCATTACGTTAAAACCTTGTGCGGTTTTTGGATAAAAAGAGTATTTAACCCAGATATCCTCAAGGGTTAATTTTTCCTGCGCGAAAATAAAAGCAGGGAGAATGAGCAGCAGTAAAAATGTTTTTTTCATAATTTTAATGAGGTGAATTTAGCAAAATTAGATTACAAAATCCTTTTCAGTTCGGTTAAATCGCTAATTTGATTTATTTTCCCCTCTTTAGGGTGAGGGTTTAGCCAAATGGCCTGCCAGCCTGCATTCAAGGCGCCCTCGATATCACTTTCAAGATTGTCTCCAATCATCAGGCAATCTTCCTTTTCGCATTTTGCAAAAGTTTGCGCAAGCCTGAAAATTTTCTCTTCAGGTTTAATAAGTTGATGTTCTTCGCTTATTATTATTTGTTGAAAATAAGAACGCAGTGCGCAGGTATTTAATTTAATATGTTGAACTTCCTTAAAACCGTTGGTAATGATATGAAGAGTATATCTGGTTTTTAAATAATCAAGCGTTTCAATGCAACCGCTTTTTAAATGCGTTCCGTATGGCGATTTTTGAAGATAGTGATCTGTTAACTTAAGATTTTCATCATAATTGCTGTATGAAAATTTTTTAAAAACAAGATCGAAACGATTATTCCTTAAAAACTGTTTATCAATTTCTTTTTTATAATAACGCCGCCAAAGCTGGCTGTTTACCTCTTTGTAAGTGGTATGAAAGGATGTGAAGTCTGTTTTTAATTTATCGGAAAGGCTGTATTCTGAAAATAAAACCTGCAGAACCTCATATGAGTTTTTTTCAAAATCCCATAAAGTATCGTCAAGATCAAAAAAAATATGTTTTGTTTTTGAATACAAAAGACATTACTAAAGCAAAATTCCCTTCAGGCTTCCGTGGAACATAAGCAGAATGTAATACAGGGCAACTGACCAGAACATAACAGAAATGCTTAAATAGAGAATAACCTTCCCCTTTTTTTTGTAAAATTTTTCTGCAACAAAGGCACCTATTGGCATTGAGATAAGCGGGGTAATGAAGGCGATACCTATCAAGCCGAAGCGATGTTTAATTTTAATGATACGGCGGGTACTTTTCTTAAAAACTTTTTTCTTATGAAATTTATCTTTTCTTACTTTATAATTATGTATCCATTTTATTATAGAAGCGCTTAAGTAGGTGAAAATAACATTGCCTGTAATTCCGCCGGAACAGGT
>JAOQAF010000046.1 GCA_025963735.1 Bacteroidota bacterium | reverse complement strand
TTTTCACTCTTTTTCTTTCAACACTTCCAAAACGGGGTGCAAAAGTACATACTCTTTTCTCATTCTCCAAATTAATTACATCATTTTGTTAATAACTTCTGTAACCTGGTTAATTTGCTGAGATAAGTACTTCAAAAAACGGAGTGCAAAAGTACGTATTCTTTTGCCATCTGCAAGTACAAAAAACGCTTTTTTTGCAAGTGACTGATTGTGAAGAGGTTTTTTTTTAATTCAAACCCTAAACCAACCTTTATTGATAATGATTATACTTGTAACAGAATATGGCAGGCATAAATAAAGTAATACTGGTAGGAAACTTAGGCAAAGACCCTGAGTTAAAATATTTTGAAGGTAACATCGCCAAGGTGAATTTTAGCCTGGCTACCTCTGAAACCTACAAGGATAAAAATGGAACTAAAACGGAACATACCGAATGGCACCATATTGTTTTGTGGCGCACCCCGGCCGAAAATGCCTCGAAGCTTTTGAAAAAGGGAATGCAAATATATCTGGAAGGGAAACTGCAAACCCGCCAGTGGACAGATAAAGACGGGCATAAAAAAAACATAACTGAAATTATTGCAGAAAACTTTACATTGTTGCAGTCGCGCGAAACGCCCGGTAACAGCTACAAACAAGATCCTGGCAGTGAAAACCTCCCCTATTAATATGATCAATAAATTAATTTTATTTTCTATCGCTCTGGTTTTTATATTCGCTTCATGTGATGTGGAAGACCCTGTTTATTCACCAAAACCACGCGGTTATTGCCGTATACAATTTCCACAAAAAAAATACGTTTTATCCGACTCAACCTGCCCCTATCAATTTGAAATACCCGTTTATTCAAAACTTGTTAAACCCGAAAACGGCCAACCCTGCTGGTACAACATAGAGTTTAAACAATTCAACGCGACCATTCATTTAAGCTACAAGCCCGTTCACAACAACATCGCTAATTACATTGACACCTCGCATTACTTCGCCACTAAACATCAGATAAAAGCCACAGGCCTTGAAGAAACAGTTGTGATACGTGATAGCGCCAGAGTGTATGGATTACTTTTTGATATTAACGGAAATACCGCCTCGGCCCTGCAATTTTATTTGACCGACAGTACACATCATTTTTTACGCGGTTCCCTTTACTTTAATTCAGTACCAAATATTGATTCCCTTAAAATTGTAATTGATTTTATACGGCAGGATGTTTTACATCTGATTAATACTACCCGCTGGAAAAAGAATTAATTTCTTATCCTTAAAACATTTCCGTCGTAATTAGTACTGTACACCCTCAGGGGCCACTCAGCAGGACCATTGGTAACTGTACCATCTATGATTTGCCATTTTGAATTACTTACGGTATCACGTAAGGTAAAACTATCGGATTGTACCTTTGCCTTAGCGGCTGCGTTATCAGGATAATAACTGGATGTACGTTCTATTGCCACAAACTCCTGTTGTGATTTACGGTAAACCACAATACCATTTATACCCCCGTTAAAATACTGCCATCCTCCAATTCCCTGGATCTTGAAATTTAAAGGATCATTAGGATAGATAGTGATATCTACCGGAACATTAGGAACCGGATTGTTAGCCTGGTTTTGGCTGCCATTCTGCTTTTTATGACAGCACATCAATAAAAAAGAAAATGTTATTATAAGTGAAAGCAGTGGTTTCATTAATGAAATTAAGTTCTATTTAATACCTTTGATCATTATTAACTCAAATTTACGAAATAGATTGTGTCCGATTCAATAGAAAAAAATAATAATCCAGATTTCATTCCAACAAAAAAATACAACCCTTTTATGCCTCTGTATTTTGCACTGGTGTTGGCAATCGGGGTTGGTATTGGCTATTATTTTACCTTCAATTCAAATTTAAGTGTTTCGCAAAATAATTTTCATACAAAAGCTACGGGCAGCAAAATAAACAACCTGCTTGACTTTATTGAAATGCAATATGTAGACACTGTTAACAGAAGCCAGCTGGAAAACAAAACCATTAGCGCAATGCTGAAAAGTCTTGACCCGCACAGCGATTATATTCCCGCTGAAGAATTTGCCGCAGTGAATGAACCGTTAGAGGGTAACTTCGACGGCATTGGAGTTGAATTTAATATCATTAATGATACCGTAAGGGTTATTAATCCCATAATTGGCGGTCCTTCTGAAAAGCTTGGTATTAAAGCCGGAGATAAGATCATTAAAGTTGCAGATAAAAACATGGCCGGAATTAAAATAACCAATAAACAGGTTTTTGAAAAACTCCGGGGTAAAAGCGGCACACAAATTAAAGTAACGATATTAAGAAGTTTGGAAAAAAAACCCCTCGAATTTGTTATTACACGGGGTAAAATTCCTTTATACAGTATTGATATTTCATACGTTATAAAGCCCGGTGTTGGATATATTAAAATAAGCCGTTTTGCGGGAACTACCTATGAAGAATATTTATCAGCTTTCAATGCGTTGAGCAAGCAGGGGATGAAAAAATTAATTTTAGACCTGAGGGGTAATGGTGGTGGGTTTTTAAAAACCGCAGTGGAACTTGCGGATGAATTTTTAACTAACGGTTTGCAAATTGTTTATACACAGGGAAGAACACATCCCAAAAAAGTTTATAATGCCACTTCAAGGGGTGGATTTGAAAATAATGAACTGGTAGTGTTAATTGATGAAGGAAGCGCCAGTGCCAGCGAAATTGTTGCAGGTGCTTTGCAGGACAATGATCGCGCAACAATAATTGGCAGAAGAAGTTTTGGAAAAGGATTGGTTCAGGATCAGATTGATCTTCCTGATGGTTCTGCTGTAAGATTAACCATTGCAAGATACTACACGCCTACCGGAAGATGCATTCAAAAATCTTATACGAACGGCCTGGAAGCCTACTACGATGAAGAATATAACAGGTTGGAGCACGGAGAACTTTACAGCGCTGATAGTATGAAGATTGATAAAACCAAGCAATTCAGAACACCGGGTGGCAGGATTGTTTACGGCGGAGGAGGCATTGTGCCTGATATTTTTGTACCACTAGATTCTAATAAATATGCTACCGTTGTTAACAGGCTTTTTTATACCGGAATTTTAAATTCTTTCGCTTTTGAATACACCGACAAATACAGATCAGCTTTTTTGGCCACTTACAAAAGCGCCGCCTCTTTTATTAAAGAATATGAAATTCATGAGAAAGAGGTTGCCGCTCTTAGATCTTACTTGTCGTTAAAAAAATCAAACCTCACAGTAACTGGTTCTGAACAGGGATTATCGCAAATTCTGAGAGCACTTATCGGTAGAAATCTTTATGACAAGGATGCTTATTATCCTATCCTGAATGAAAATGACAATAGTATTTTAAACGCTATTAAAGTTTTTGAAAAAAATAAAAACAGTTAGACCTTAATCGTTAGAGGCTTTCTACGGTTTGCCGGAAACCAGCGTAAAGTTTTTATTTAGTACTGAAACAAAATCAGACTTATCATAAACAAGAATATCTTCATTAATAGTAGTAAACCCTTTTGCCTGAATTTTTAACCGGTATTTTCCGGGTTCCACAATAAAAATATATTTCCCTGTCTTTTTATTTACTGCTTTCTCGTCAATTAATTCGCTGCTTTTTAAATCCGTAAGTGAAATATGAGCATCAATGCTTGTTAAAGTAGTATCTGCTTGCTGAACCTCGCCAGTTAAGGCTGTAAGAGGTTTTTCAACATCATTAAAAATAATTTTATAGATGTCCAGGTCGCCAAAACCTTCTTTTCTCACAGCTGAAATATAGCCATCTCTTTTGTTGCCGGACAAAGAAAACATCATATCATCATCTGTTGTATTTACGGGATAGCCAATGTTAACCGGAAGACCCCATTTCTGCAAATTTTCATTCCATATTGATTTAAAAATATCAAATCCCCCCATGTTCGTATGCCCTTGCGAACTAAAGTAAAGCGTTTGGCCATCGTCTGAAATTACAGGAAACGCTTCTTTGTAAATTGTATTAATTGAAGGTCCTAAATTCTGCGCAGTACCCCATTCACCATTTGGTAATCGTTTACTGAAATAAATATCACTTTCACCAAGGCCTCCTTTTCGGTTAGAAGTGAAATATAAAATATCTGAATTGATGCCGTAACAGGCTTCAAACTCACTAAACTCCGTATTAACCGGTTCATTGAAAGGAACGGGCCTGTTAAAGGTTTTGGTTTTGGTACTTTCTGCATGAATTAAATCACCGGGATTTTCAAGATTTTCCATGTAAATGATAATATTTTTTCCGTCGGGTGAAATGCCCACACATTGTTCATCTTCCGCGGTATTAATAGTGGGGACCATCTTTTTAGCCTTTGTCCAGCTGCCTTTTATAACCTGTGAAGAATAAACATCCGATGTATAATAACCGTTATAACCGCGCATTTTGCCGGTATTATCTTCTCTTCTTGAAGTAAAATAGAGTGTACTTTGATCATTAATTATAAAAGGATAATAGTCGGCACCCTTAGAATTAATTTCTTTCCCAAGATTTTCAAACGTTACATCTACCGGTTTTTTTATTAATTCTTTAGCGCTCTCACATGTTTCAATATAACGGTCAATAAGCTTGAATTCCCTGGAGGAAGCTTTCTCGCGGTATTTATTATAAAATAATTCTGCTTCAGTAAACCTGTAGGAATA
>JAOQAF010000043.1 GCA_025963735.1 Bacteroidota bacterium | reverse complement strand
TGCCTGCATCATTTTGTTTTTTGTTGGAGCGCCTTTAGGTGCTATTATTAAAAAAGGTGGTTTGGGACTGCCGGTTGTAGTGGCCGTATTTTTTTTCCTGGCTTATTTTATTTTAACCGAGGCTTTTACCGCTCTGGCATATGATGGGGTCTTGCCCGCCTGGCAGGCTATCTGGGCTCCATTGGTTATTTTTATGCCAGTAAGTATTTTTTTAACGTATAAGGCTGCCAATGACTCAGCCATTTTTGATGTTTCCGTTTATTATATGTGGATAGTTAATTTGTTTAAAAAGAAAAAACGTGCTTAGAATTTTACAAATATCAAATAAGGCTCCCTTTCCTCCCAACGATGGTAGCAGTATTGCGGTGTACAACATGGCCAAAGGTTTTATTGAGAATGGAGTAGAACTTCATTTGATGGCAATTAACACTAAAAAACATTACAAGTCGGATAAAGAAGTACCGGCTGATTTTAAAAAAGAATCACATTTTGTAACGGTTCCTAAAAATACGGATACAACCCTGATTGGGGCTTTTGCGAACATTTTTTCCTCAGAATCTTATTTTGTAAGCAGGTTCTGTTTTAAAGATATGGAGAAAGCTTTAATTCAAAAATTAAAAGACTTTAAGTTTGATATCATTCAACTAGAAGGTTTATTTGTTGCATCCTATATTGATCTTTTAAGAAAACATTCAGACGCTAAAATTATTTTGCGCGCCCATAACGTAGAGTCTGTACTTTGGGGAAGGCAACTGCTTACCGAAAAGTCAGCGTTAAAAAGATTATATCTGAAAATTCAAACCAATAGATTAAGTAAGTTTGAAAAAAACATCCTTAAAAAAGTTGACGGCATAGTAAGTATTACCGACGTTGATAAATCCTGGTTTTTGCAGGCGGATCCAGGCAAACCCGTTTATACCTGCATTACAGGCGTAAATGTTGATTACTATAAAAAACCGGGTGACAGACATTTGAAACAGAAAACGATATTTTATTTTGGATCAATGGATTGGATGCCTAATCAGGAGGCGGTTGATTGGTTTCTGAAAAACTGCTGGAAGAAGATTTACGGTACTGTGCACGACTGCAAGTTTGTTATAGCCGGAAAGAATATGCCACAGCGGTTTTTAAAAATGAATGAACCTAACGTGCTGGTAATTGGTAATATTATTAATAGCAAGGATTTTTATAATCAGCATGATATTATGATTGTTCCATTACTGGCGGGCAGTGGGTTAAGAATAAAAATAATAGAAGGAATGTCTTATGGAAAAGCCATTGTTTCTACAAGTGTAGGGGCTGAAGGTATTCATGTAACCCCGGGTGAAAATATTTTAATTGCTGATAATCCGGAGGACTTTATTAAAGCAGTTGTTGAACTTCTTAATAATGATGAAAAAAGACATGCGATTGAAAAAGCAGCTCAGCGATTTGCTGAATCTGAATTTGACAATAAAAAAGTTGTATCGGGACTTATCAGTTTTTATAAATCTTTGAATGTATAATCTGCTGCTTATATTATTTTTTATAAGTGTACTTCCAATACTTCATTCTTACCTGTTGTATCCCCTGGGTTTAATATTGTTTTCTAAAAAGTCAACTCCGGATAAAAGTTTTTTAAGTTCCAATAACCTTCCTTCCATTTCTATTTTAATGGCGGCTTACAATGAAGAAAAAGTGTTGGAAGCAAAAATCGAATCCGTAATAAATACTTCGTATCCTTTAAATAAAATTACTTTTTTTATTGGTAGCGATTCATCCACCGATCGTACAAACGATATCATCAGGAAATGGAATGAAAAATATTCTTTTATCCAATTGGTTGAATTTAAAGGCCGGACGGGTAAAGCAGGCATTATTAATAAACTGGTAATGCTTTGTTCCGATGAAATTCTTGTGCTTACTGATGCAAACGTAATATTTAAGAGAGATACGCTTTATCATCTTGTAAAACATTTCCAAGATCGGAATGTTGCTCAGGTATGTGCCAATATAATTAAGGTAGCGGAATCCAACAGAGGGATTTCAGAGGCGGAGAAAACTTACATGGCCGTTGAAAACAAAATTAAATATTTTGAAAGCTTAAACTGGAAAATTGTAATGGGGGCAGAGGGCGGGTGCAATGCCATACGGAGGGAATGTTACGCCGAGGTACCGGATACTTTTTGCGTGGATGATTTTTTTATTACAATGAATGTGATTGAACAGGGAAAAGAAATTGTTTTTGAAGAGGAAGCAATTTGCTATGAAGACGCTCCATCCTTAAGCTCTGTTGAATTTGCCAGAAAGGTAAGAATATCAATGGGTAATTTCCAAAACCTTTCGCGGTATAAAAAACTCTTGTTACCATTCTGGAAAGGTCCCTCCTTTGCTTTCTGGTCGCACAAAGTTTTAAGATGGATCACGCCTTTTTTACTTGTGTTGTGTTTAACGTTTTCAATTGCACTCAGTTTTTATAATAAAATTTTCATTGTGGTTTGTATCCTTCAGTTATCAGGAATGTTAACGCCGTTGTTTAAAATGAATTTCAGATATTTCAAAGTCATATCCCATTTTTATCTTATGAATCTGGCTTTATTAAAAGGTTTTTTTATTTTTATTAAAGGCGTGAATACTAATATCTGGCAGCCAACAAAACGTCATGTATAAAAGAACTTTCCTGATATTGATTTGCGCGTTGTTTGCTGTTTCAGTAAACGGTCAGGTAAAAACG
>JAOQAF010000033.1 GCA_025963735.1 Bacteroidota bacterium | reverse complement strand
TTCGTTGTTCTTTGCGAGAGACCTTACGGGGTCAGCTCTATGTGATTCAAAAACCGTTGTTATTGTTTCACGTTGTAAAATTACATTTGTTTTAAGCCAATGCATATAGCTATTTGATTAAAGGATTTTATCAATAGCCAAAGGGGGATTTTTTAAAGGTGGAATATTTTATTCCTTTTATTAAAAAAGAGAAAAAAGAAACAACACACTTCATCTTTTTTAGTTGTCCGCCAATCTTTGAGCAGAAGGTCTGAATGACTTGGATACTTAATGAATCAGCTACTTCATTGAATTCATCAAAAGTAAAATCATTGTAATAATTACATTTTTTTGATCTGAAAAAAACTTTTTCAAACATCCACAATAATGGATTATTAATTCAGAAACTTAATTATTGATTTATTAATCTTGTATGACGCGTTCTCACTTTAACTTCCCATTAACTTATGATTTGCCCTATGCAGTATATTCAATACATAATTCTGTTATTGCCAATTCAAAATAAAAAAGGCTGCCTTTACGGGGCAGCCTTTTAATAAGTTATGCAAGTAAATTACTTACCTGTGCTTGTTTTTAAACCCCACACTTCAAGATCAGCCTTGTCATGCTTGGCGTTAGCCGGCGTTTTATAAACCATTGTAATGTTCTTTATTTTGTATTGAGATCCTGTAAGAGCAATCTCGCGGCTTTCAACACCTTTCTTCATGTCTTCGTTCACCGCAACTTCTTGTTTACTGTCATTCTCATAATTTACTTCTAATGAAGTAAGGTGAATATCGGCATCAAGAGCTTTAATTTTAATGGCTTGAAAACGGTCAGCGCCTGTTACAATCATAACGTCACGCTCTTTTTTAAAGCTGGCAGTCATTTTACCTATTTTATGCCATCCCGTTTTATTACTTGTAATAACTTCAACTTTTTTCTCGCCTTTTGTGTGATGTTTTTCATTGTCGTGTTGTGCTTTAACAGTACTTAAAGAAGCTACCGATAATACCAGAATAATTAATTTTTTCATTTCTATTTTTTTAATTGATTTGTCTCAAATGTACCAGCTTTATAAAATTAACATTTGTTTAAAACGTTAAGGAAAGACTTTAGGTCGGTGAAAAGGGAAATTCAGAGGGTAAACCCAAGTCTATAACCTAAAATTTCTGTGGAAATCCACAACAAAACTTTTTTGTGTTATTTTTAAAATAGACGTCAATAAAAAAACCGCGACAAAATTGACGCGGTTTTAAAATATGTTTATGTAAAGATTATTTGCTCAAAGCCTCGGCACCGCCAACAATTTCAAGGATCTCCTTTGTAATAGATGCCTGACGCGCTTTGTTATAAGTGATTTTAAGGTCTTTTTGCATTGCCTTGGCGTTGTCTGTTGCCTTGTGCATCGCGGTCATACGTGCACCATGCTCACTGGCGTAACTGTCTAACAGGGCTTTATAAAACTGAGTTTTTAAACTTCGGGGAATTAATTCATTAATAATAAACTGTTCGTTCGGTTCAAAAATATAATCCACTTTTGATGTTGAACCAGCTTTTGGCTTTGTTTGAACAATAGGTAAAAATTGTTCTTCTGTTGGAATTTGAACCGCTGCATTTCTGAACTGGTTATAAACCAAAATAACTTTATCGAACTGCTTGTTTAAAAAGGCATTCATGATCTGTTCAGCAACAGGCGATACATTGGCAAAATTAAGTTTATCAAATAATTCGCTCGTGTGATGTGGAAGATCTTGTCCGCTGATAAAGTACTTGGTGCGTTTAAACGCGTCGGTTGCCTTTTTACCTACCGGAATAACTGTTACGTTACTGTCGGAATATTCGTCCTTAATTAAAAGATTTACCTTTTTTATTATGTTAGCGTTAAATGCACCGGCTAGTCCACGATTAGAAGAAATTGCAACAATTAAAATATTTTTTCCGCCATTATTTCTGGCAAAAACATTTTCAGAGGCATCCACGCTTCCGCTAACATTTTCTAAAATTTCTTTCAGCTTGTTAGCATAAGGCCTCATTTGCGTAATAGCGTCCTGTGCACGCTTTAATTTCGCAGCGCTCACCATCTTCATGGCGCTGGTAATCTGCATAGTGCTACCAACTGATACGATTCTATTTCTAACTTCCTTTAAACTTGGCATTTTTATTAGTTTTTAGTGATTAGTTCTTGGTTTTTACTATTAAAAACTCTCCACTTAAAATTAAAAACTGATTAATTATATTTTGCTACTGTATCTTTTGCTACCGCTTCAAGAGTATTGGTAATCTCATCGGTATATTTGCCAGCTTTAAGATCATTCAAAACATTTTTATGTTTACGCTCAAGAATATCTAAAAATTCTTTTTCAAACTCGCGCACTTTATTTATAGGAACATTCCTTAATAAATTTTTTGTTCCTAAATAAATAATGGCAATTTGCTGCTCCACACGTTGTGGCGAAAACTGACCTTGTTTCAGGATCTCCACGTTACGTGAACCTTTATCAAGAATAGATTTTGTAGCAGCGTCAAGATCAGAACCAAACTTTGCAAACGCTTCTAATTCGCGGTATTGCGCCTGATCTAACTTTAAAGTACCTGCCACTTTTTTCATCGATTTAATCTGGGCATTTCCTCCTACACGTGATACCGAAATACCTACGTTAATAGCGGGACGAACACCGGCGTTAAATAAGTTACCTTCAAGGAAAATCTGACCGTCGGTAATTGAAATTACATTAGTTGGGATATATGCCGAAACGTCACCCGCTTGTGTTTCAATTATTGGTAAAGCTGTTAATGATCCACCACCTTTAACTAAATGTTTAATGGATTCAGGAAGGTCATTCATGCTTTTTGCAATTGTGTCTGAAGCGTTGATCTTTGCGGCACGCTCTAATAAACGGCTGTGTAAGTAAAATACGTCACCAGGATATGCTTCACGTCCCGGAGGGCGACGAAGTAATAAGGAAACTTCGCGATACGCAACAGCTTGCTTTGATAAATCATCAAATACAATTAATGCAGGACGACCGGTATCGCGGAAAAATTCACCGATAGCAGCTCCTGCGAACGGAGCGTAAAATTGTAGAGGTGCAGGATCTGAAGCATTTGATGCTACAACAATGGTATAAGGCATTGCGCCGTTTTCTTCCAATACACGAACAATGTTGGCTACAGTTGACCCTTTTTGTCCGATTGCAACGTAGATACAAAATACAGGTTTGCCTGCCTCATAAAATTCTTTTTGATTGATAATGGTATCAATACAAACCGCTGTTTTACCTGTCTGACGATCGCCGATCACTAACTCCCGCTGACCACGGCCAATTGGAATCATTGCGTCAATGGCTTTGATACCTGTTTGTAAAGGCTCAGTTACCGGCTGACGAAAAATAACACCAGGGGCTTTGCGCTCTAATGGCATTTCGTAAGTAGTTCCTGCTATCGGACCCTTTCCGTCGATTGGGTTTCCTAAGGTGTCAACAACGCGACCCAACATTCCTTCTCCCACTTTTAGGGAAGCGATGCGGCCGGTACGTTTTACTGAACTGCCTTCTTTAATATCTCCGCTAGGCCCGAGTAATACAGCACCAACGTTATCTTCTTCAAGATTTAATACAATTGCCTGAAGGCCGGATTCAAACTCAATCAACTCGCCGGATTGAACTTTTGATAAACCGTAAATGCGGGCGATACCATCACCAACCTGTAATACGGATCCTACTTCTTCTAATTCAGCTTCGCTTTTAAAGCCGCTTAATTGTTCTCTTAAAATTGCAGATACTTCTGCGGGTTTTATTTCAGCCATTTTATTTTGATAGTCTTATTATTAATTCAGATAAATTTCGCTTGACAAAGTTTTTCTCAGGTCGTTGAGCTTGCGCTTTACACTTTGATCAACCTGTTTGTCGTCAATAGTTAAAACAAAGCCTCCGATTAAGGATGCGTCTACTTTTTCTATTAATTCAATATCGCCGTTAACTGTTTTTTTAACCAGTTCCATAACCTGATTTTTAAGTTTTTCATCCAAAGTAATGGCTGAAGTAACTTTAACGGTGGTTATGTTCTTATAAAGTTTATAGTGTTCGTCAAAAGATTTTGCAATAGCCGGCAAATAGCCTTCGCGGCGCTTTACAGCAATCAGGTTTAAAAAAGCCAGAGTGGTTTTAGAAATTTTACCTCCAAAAACCGCTTTAAAAATAGCCTGTTTTTTGTCCGTTTTAACGATCGGACTTTGAAGCATTGTTTCGAAATCGGAATTTTGAGAACAAACCTCTTTTACCAAACGCATATCTTTTATTACCTCTTCCAGTTGTTTTGTTTCAACAGCAAGGTCTAGTAACGATTTAGCATATCTTGAAGCTACGATCATGTTAGTTTAAGTTTACGTCTTTCATCAAATTAGAAACGAGCGCTTTTTGTTTTTCATCGCTTGACAGATCTGACCTTAGAATTTTTTCAGCAATTTCGATAGATAAAGAAGCCACCTGATTTTTAAGGTCAGCTATTGCGGCATTTTTTTCGTTATTGATTTGTTCGCGGGCAGAAGCCATTATGCGCTCAGTTTCTTTTGTAGCTTTTATTTTAGCTTCGGCCAAGATGCTGTCTTTTACATCACGCGCCTCTTTCAATAAGGCGTCTCTTTCTTCGCGGGCTTTTGCAAGAATTTTTTCGTTGTTCGATTGCAACTCGCGCATATCATTCAACGCACTTTCAGCGGAAGCCAAAGCAGTTGATATGTTTTGTTCATGTGTTTTAATAGCATTTAAGATTGGCTTCCAGGCGTATTTTCCCAACAAAGCAAGAAGCAACAAAAACACAACTGTTGTCCAGAAAATCAATCCTATGCCGGGAGTGATCAGGGAACCAAGGATAAATAAATTGCTCATTTTATATAAAGTTTAAATTGTTTTTTTTAAATAACTCCTCTTACCAACCGTAAGAGGAGTTAAATTTTTTACTTAGACATTAAAGCAACAACCACAGCGAATAAAGCAACACCCTCTACAAGAGCCGCTGCGATAATCATGGTTGTTTGAATTTTTGAATAAGCGTCAGGCTGACGTGCGATGGCATCCATTGCATGTCCTCCAATTTGTCCGATACCGATACCAGCGCCTATAGCTGCTAGTCCTGCACCGATTGCTGCGATACTTCCAGTCATTGTTTTTGTTTTTATTTGTTATTAGTAAATCCTTGTTAATGTTTTACAGGTGCCTTTTCATCTTCATCATTATGAACGCCATCTTCATTATGATCCGCAGAAGCGGAGCCAATGAACAAAGCAGTTAACAATGTGAAAATATACGCCTGTAATAATGCCACCAGACATTCCAATACATCAATAAATAACGCGAAACCTACGGCTACCGGAGAGATCCAAAGGGTTTTAAATACAAAGATCAATCCAACAAGGCTTATCACAATAATGTGTCCCGCAGTAATGTTTGCGAATAAACGTATCATTAACGCGAAAGGTTTTGTGAAAATTCCAACAATCTCTAAAGGAACAAGAATAGGATATAATGCTTTAGGCGCAGGCGGGGCAAAAATATGGTGCCAGTAATGTTTGTTGGCGTTAACGTTAGTTACTATTAAAGTAATAACAGAAAGTACAAAAGTAAAGGCAATGTTACCTGTTAAGTTAGCGCCAATTGGAATAAGTCCAAGCACATTATTTATTAATATCAAAAAGAAAACCGTTAGCAGATAAGGCACATACTTATCGCTGTTATGACCAATATTTGATTTGGCAATATCATCGCGAACAAAAGTAATGAGCGGTTCAAAAAAAGATTGTTTTCCTTTGGGAGCTGTTGTAACGCCATGATTTTTATACGCTTTTGCAATGGAAGTGAAAAGTAAAAATAAAATCAAAGCGGTTAACATTAACTGCGCTACGTTTTTAGTAATGGAGAAATCATATATCTTTTCATTCGGATCATTGGATAAAATTTCCTCGTCGTGTAAACGATACCCGTTGTACTCGGCATGCCCGTGCTCGAAACGTGAAGAAGAAAAAGTTTGCAGACCTTTGGTAGAAGAATAAATAATAACAGGTAAAGGAAGAGCTACGGCATCATGTCCTTCGCCCCATAAATGCCATGAGTGTGAATCAAGAATGTGCTCAAAAGCAACGGCTGCAATATCAACCGGAGCATCAGGGTCGTGAGCTTTTTCGGTGATGGCATCATGACCTTGCGATAATGTTGCTTCCGGAGCATGTGCACTATCTTGTTGTACGCCTTCATTGCAAAATGAAGAATTGGAAAACAACATGAAACATGCTAAGAGTAAGGTAAGTATAAAAGGCGATTTAAAGGAAGTGTAATATTTACTGTTCATTTGCTTAAAATGAGCTAAGTTTTTAATTTCGGGGGCAAATGTAGGTATTTTTTAAAGGATACACAATAAAAAACATCTGATTTTTCCTAAATAAAATTAGGCAAAACAGCCTCAATTCTTACTTTTGTCTAAAATCCTTACATGCAATTCTGGTTAGTTAAATCCGAACCTGTTAAATACAGTTGGGACCAATTTTTAAAAGATAAAAAAACGGGTTGGGACGGAGTGCGGAATTATGCCGCCCGCAACAATCTCCGCGCCATGAAAAAAGGCGATATGGCTCTGTTTTATCATAGTAACGAGGGGTTAAATATTGTAGGTATAGCCAAAGTTGTAAAAGAACACTATCAGGATCCAACTACTAAAGAAGCAGCCTGGCTTTCAGTAGATTTTGCTCCTTATAAATCCCTTAAACAACCGGTTTCTTTAAGTCAGATAAAAGAAGACCCACTTTTAAAAAACATGCAATTAGTCCGTCTCTCGCGCTTAAGCGTAAGTGTAGTAACTGAAGACGAATTCTTAAAAATTTGTGATTTAGGCGGGGTAAAAATTTAAGAAACATTTTTCATCCTGTATGAAACTAATATACCATTAATAGTTTTGTTTCATGCATTATTCTTAATTACATATGTGAATGAGAAATTTAATTGCTTTGACTGTCACAATTTTTTGGTGCGGGTGCTTTGCTCAGGACCCCTTATTTACAAGCACACAGCAATCCTTGGCTTACCTCAACCCCTCTTTTACGGGCAGCAACGGCATTATCAGGAATCAGGCGGCTTTTAGAAATCAATGGCCCCAACTTTCAGGATCGTATGTTACATTCTTAAACTCTACCGATGTTTATCTTAAACGGATTAAAGGGGGCCTCGCCTTCACTTATTTACATGACGATCAGGCACGCGGTACTTTAACCACCGATGTTTACAGCCTTGCTTATGCAGTATTTTTCTTTGATGAATGATAAATTAAAAATTATTCCTTCTTTACAAGGAGGTGTTTTTACCAAAAGGGTAGATCCTTCAAAGTTGACTTTTGGCTCGCAAATAAATCCGCAACAGGGTTTCATTTCGCAATGGGCCCCTGAAAATTTCTCCAACCAAAAAACTAATTTTAATCTTAGCTCAGGTTTACTTTTAGAATACTACCACTTATATTTAGGGGTTTGCGCCTACAATGTAAATCAACCCGATGAAGGATTATACGGTTCAAACAAGCTTCCGTTACGGTGGAATTTTCATGCTTCCTATAATTTAATAATATCAGAAAAAACACTGATACATTTCTTCATCAGATATCAGAAGCAGCAAAGATTTTATTATTATCAGGCCAACGTTTCCTGTATTTTATTTAGACACTTAATACTTGGAACAGGCTATAAGTATTCTGATTCACCCTATGCTTTGGTAGGATACAAGCACGATTTCTTTACACTCCAATTGGATTATGAAAAATATTATAGCTACCTATCCGGTGGGGATTTATCCGCTTACGAGATATCAGCCTTCTTTTAATCTGAGGCAAAAAGATCTTAGAAAAACGTTAGTTGACCTCGAGAAGTGGTAATCATATCTAAATTGCCAGCTTCCTCGTATCGTTGGCTCGCATCGTAACTCAAAATGAGAAAAGTGTGATTCGTTTAAAATCTTACAAATCAATTGCTGAGACGAGTTCAGCACGACCTATGAATATTTCTATATTTATTTCCGTAATCCGCGACTCACACTTACAAATTATCCATAAAATAATTACAAACTTTTTCCATCAGATGCGCTCTGTCTTTTCCTAACACATTATGCTCGTGCCCCGGATATACATAGTAATCCAACTGTATACCTTTTTCAACCGCTTTTTTCTGATACAAAATGCTGTGCTGCCAAACCACCACCGGGTCCTGTGCTCCATGAATCATTAACAGTTTTCCTTTTAAATTCTGAACATAGTTTAATAAATTATTTTTTTCATAACCGTCCTTGTTTTCCTTTGGCAGATCCATATAACGTTCGCCGTACATGATCTCATAATAACTCCAGTCAATAACTGGTCCGCCGGCAACGGCCGCTTTAAAAACACCGGGATGTCTTGTCATTAATGAGGTGGTCATAAAACCTCCGTAGCTCCAGCCGTGAACGCCCATTCTCGCAGCGTCTACATAGGGCAATGATTTCAAATGCTCCACACCTTTTAACTGGTCTTCCATTTCATGTGTACCTACCTGCCTGTGAATGGCTTGTTCAAAAGCTTTGCCTCTGTTGGAAGTGCCGCGTCCGTCTAAGGTAAAGACAATAAAACCTTTTTGGGCCATATACTGATACCATAATTCGCCGCCCGCCATCCATGTATTGGTAACCATCTGCGAGTGCGGACCGTTATACAAATAAACCAGCACCGGATATTTTTTAGTACTGTCGAAATCAACCGGCTTAAACAAACGGCAGTACAAATCAGTACCTTCACTATTTTTTATTTTGAAAAGATTCCAGCTGCCTAGCTTATAATCTTTAACCGGATTGTCTGCCTTAAAAAACG
>JAOQAF010000026.1 GCA_025963735.1 Bacteroidota bacterium | reverse complement strand
ATAAAAAAACAACAACGATTAATTTTTTCATATTTATAAATTTACTATATGAATATAAAGATTAATACCCGAATACTGATTACAATAACAGGAAAAAAATAAAAACCAATTTAGTTTAATAAGGATTTTGCTTACGGATGAGTTTGCCAAAGAATTTAGGAAAAAGCCTCTTGATTTTCACGAGTAGTAACTCTTTTCCGCCAATAAATATTTCTTCTTTACTACTTAGCATTCCTGAAATAATTTCCCTGGCGCAGGCCCCGGCGCTCATTGCGTTTTGATGGCTTTCATCCATTTTATTATGAGCAGCGCCTGTTGAAGTTAAGGCATTAAAAGAAACATTTGTTTTTATTTTGCCCGGACAAACAATCAGCGTTTTAATGCCAAGACCTTCCGTTTCTAGCCTGAGTGATTCAAAAAAACCATGTAAAGCGTGCTTTGCCGCACTGTATGAAGAGCGAAGGTAAAACCCGAATTTTCCGGCAATACTGCTTACAACCACTAACTGTCCGCTCTTTTGCCTTTTCATGTAGGGAAGAACAGCTTTTGTCAAACTCACGTGCGCAAAATAATTTACCTCCATTATCTCACGGTCTATTTCTACAGAAGTTTCCATTGCCGTGCCTCTTTGGCTAAAACCTCCATTATTGATTAATACATCAATTCGTCCGAACTTATTAATTACCTGAGCCGTTAATGAAGAAGCATTGGAAGTATCTTTGAGATCAAACGGAAGCACCATCAGATCAAGCTCAGGAAGATTTGTCTGCTCTGCCACTCTTTTTAATTCATTATCGCGGCGTGCCGATAAAATAAGGCGCGCCTCTTGTTTGGCAAGTTCAAGCGCAAGAGCTTCACCAATTCCGGAAGAGGCTCCCGTTATCCAAATCACTTTATCTTTAAATGGTTTCATCCTGTTCGAGTAAATTTACAACATGCATGGGATTAATCTTACTTATACAATCACAGTTCTGTTTATCAGCACATTTTTCACACGCCTTATCAAATACAAGGTAATGCGCCTTTTTGCCAAGAGGCATCCATCTTCCGGGATGAATTGGCTTTTTGGGAGAAAATAATCCGATTGCTTTTTTATTCAGGGCCGCGGCAATATGCAAGGGACCAGTGCTTGCGGCAACAAGGGCATCGCATTGTGAAATAAAAGCAATAAATTGCTGAAGGCTAAGTTTTCCGGTTAAATTGATCACTTGCGGAAAAGAATGCAGAAAATCCTGCATCTGCTTTCCGTCTTCTGCTGTGCCGCTGATAAAAATTGTATATTTTTCAGCAGGCAAAACATTTATGAGCGTGCCGAAATTTTCAAGTCCCCATTCCTTAGCGCTGCCTTTGGATTTAGGATGGAGGATTAGGTTAAATTTACCTGTATTGATAAGTGAATTAAGCGGACTGGGAAGTATCGGAATTTTAGTAAAACCATAAAATGAACCTATCTCATCAATTGAAAAACTTGTTTGAATATTCAGGAACTTTAAAAGCTTTAAGTTTAACTGTGATTCATGAAGGGATGATTTTTTCCGCGATAAAAAAATCAGTTTATTGCAGGTAAACCAGTGGTAAAGCCTATTGGTGGTGCCTACTCTTTTTGAGATGCCTGAACTTTTTGCGAGAAACGCAATTTCTTTTTTAGGGAAAACATGCACAATTACATCAGCATTGTACTTTTTAATAATTGTTTTTTGTTGTTTCTTTTCAGATTTTTCAATCTCATCGTAATTTACAAACTCATCTACATGCTTACTTAAAGCGATAACATCTTTGGTATAAGTCCGGCCAAGAAATATAACAGTGCATTGGGGGAAATTTTTTTTAATAAGGCCTGCCATGGGCAGAGTAAGCACAACATCGCCAATACTATCCGTACGGCTGAGAATGACTTTGAAATTATTTGGAAGAGATTTGATGATGTAATTTTCTAATTTTTTTATACTTTAAATACGTTGCATAGGCAGATATTTTTGAAATTCTGTATCCTGCTTTCCCGTCTAAAAAACCAAGATGCAAAATAAAATGATCAATGAATTTAGCGATGGGGTTTACAAGTAATTTGTAAGCGGGAGCCTTCTTTCTGCTTTCAACAAACGCTCTGGACGCAATGTTCGTGAAATACTCCACTTGTTTGTAATGATCTTCAATAGTGTAATAACTATAATGTAAAATATTACCTTTCAGATGTCCGGTATTTCCATCACCATTAAACATTTCATATTTATCGTGCGGATTGATACCCCGCCATTCTCCTTTGCTGGTATCCCACAACCGTAACTTTGAATCTGGATACCATCCGCAATACTTTACCCAATGCCCGCAATAATTTGTCAGACGATTCATATAATAACCCTCTTTTATAAAGTTTTTTTTGACTTCAAGGATGGATGTAACCAATTGCTGATCTAACGCTTCATCGGCATCCAGAGATAAAATGTGTTTATAAGAGGCATAAGTAATTGCACGATTTTTTTGCTGAATATGGCCGTCAAAAACATGCTGAATAAATTTCACCTGATGCTTATGGCAAATTTCCGGAGTTTTATCGTTACTAAATGAATCAAGAACAACAATCTCGTCTGCTACTTCCTTTACTGAAAGAAGGCAGCGTTCAAGGTTTTTTTCCTCATTATAAGTAATTATTACAAGCGATAATTTTATCACGATTTAAAAATACTATTTTTGCTTTAGTGATCGGGCAACTAAAAAACATATTTAATCAACATTTACTGGTAGTAATTACCTTTATGGCATGCCTTGTGGTATATTTCAAGTTTCTTTATTTCGGGCATATCAGCTGGGATGATCCGGAAATGGTATTTAAAAATAAAGCCGTAAGAGACTTCGATCTTAAAGCATTATTTACAAATCATTATGTAGGTAATTACATTCCGGTAACCATGCTTTTTCATTCTTTAACCTGGCAACTATTTGAAAATAACGACGGCGCCCATCACCTGGTTAATATTGCTTTTCATCTTTTGAATGGGATTTTAGTTTACGCAATAGGAAATAAAATTTTCAAAAATAACCTCATCGCCAATACCGGAATGATAATTTTTCTGCTTCATCCGCTGCAGGTAGAATCTGTGGCCTGGATCAGTGAACTTAAAAATATTCTCTCCACTACTTTTTATCTCGGCGCGGTTTTAAGTTACATTCAATTCCTTGTTACCAAAAAGTCTAAATTTTATTTTTTTACGCTTCTTTTATTTATACTGGGTTGTCTGAGCAAATCTTCTGTAGTGATTCTTCCTCTGATACTTTTAATAACAGATGTTTTAATTCATCAAACTTTCAGAATTACATATTTTTTAAATAAGCTTCCTTTTCTAGCACTTTCAGTGTTGTTTGGTTTAATTAACATCAAAGCACAAACAGCTGATCAGTTTATTAATTATTCACACGCCTTCTCTTATTTACAACGCATAGCCTTAGCCGGATACGCTTTGATTAAATACCTGTTACTTTTTATTTTTCCTTCTAATCTGAGTGTTATTTATCCTTATCCGGAATTAAAAAGTTCGGTTTTAATCACCGGATTTATATTCCTATTTTTAATTACAGCGCTGATTATTTTTCTTATCAAAAGAAAAAAAATTAATCTGATTGGTCTTATTCTCTTTGTTTTGATAAACCTTGTTCTGGTTCTTCAATTTGTACCTTTCGGCGAGGTATTGTTTGCTGACCGGTACATGTATGTTGCAATTATTGGTTTTGGCTGGATAACGGGCTTTTTATTTTTAAAAATAAAAATCAAAGGAGAAGTATTTGCTTATACATTAATTCTTGTCTTTTCCATGCTTACATTTTTCCGCGCCGCTGCATGGAAAAGCGCGATTATTCTTTATGAGGACATCCTTAAAAAATATCCCGATCAATTTATAGCCTTAAACAGCGCAGGTGTTGAAAGTATGATGATCAATGAAGATGAACATTCTCTTGAATATTTCAATAAAGCAGTAAAGGCTGCACCCCGCAATTATAAAGGTTACTACAACAGGGGTTTGTTATATTTAAAAAACAACAAACCCGACCTTGCCATTAAAAGTTTTAATCAGGCTCTTGAACTTTATGATTACAATAAGGCTTATGTAGCAAGGGCTTCAGCATATTATATGTTACAGGATCTTCCCAAAGCAATAAACGATATTAAGCATGTGCTTCAATCAGATGAAAATAATATTAAAGCTCATTTTGTACTTGGCAACTGTTACAATGATCTTAATAAATTAGACGAAGCAATGAAGGAATACAATAAGTGCATTGAGTTAAATAAAGATGAAGCGGAATATTACTTTAAAAGAGCAATAACATACGGTAAAAAGCAGGATTTTAATTCATGCTTAAATGATCTCACCTTGTGCATAGAACTAAAGCCGGAGTTTTTTGAAGCTTACTTCTGGCGTGGTGTTGCAAAGGTGAACTTAAAACAGGATGCCTGCGCAGACTTCCGGATCGCCGCACGAAATAATGTGAAACCCGCTGTTGACGCGTTTAATAAATACTGCAGATGAAAGTAACTTTAATACAATCCGGTTTATTTTGGGAGAACAGAGCAAAAAATATTTCACATTTTGATGAATTGCTTAATTCCATCACAGAAGAAACCGACCTGATTATTTTACCTGAAATGTTTACTACTGGATTCACCATGCATCCCGAAAAGTTTTCTGAGCCGGCCGAAGATGCAACTCTTGAGTGGTTGAAACAAAAAGCAAAACAAAAAAAAGCTGTAATTACCGGCAGCGTTGCCGTGCAGGAAAACGGAAAATACTTTAACCGGTTATATTGGGCCGATGAGCATGGAAAAGTTTCTTACTATAACAAACGGCATTTGTTCAGGATAGGGAAAGAAGATCAGCATTATGAAGCCGGAGATCATAAAATAATAACACAAATAAAAGGATGGAATATTTGTCCGCTTGTTTGTTACGATCTGCGTTTTCCGGTATGGAGCAGAAATAAGTATAAAAAGATTTCAGATACAATCGTAGAGTCAGAATACGATGTGTTAATTTATATAGCTAACTGGCCTGAAATAAGAAACTATCCCTGGAAACAATTACTCATAGCCCGCGCAATAGAAAATCAAAGTTATGTTATTGGCGTAAACCGTATTGGCACAGACGGAAACGGTTATAATCATTCAGGGGACAGTGTTGTTATTAATCCGAAAGGTAATATCATAAGTCACATAAAACCAAACGAAGAAAGTATTGAAACCGTTGAAATAGACAAAAATTATCTCGAAGAAT
>JAOQAF010000016.1 GCA_025963735.1 Bacteroidota bacterium | reverse complement strand
TAAAACGGTTGCCGGTTTCTTTTTTGTTTTTGTAAACAAGATGATGTACACGCGAGGTTAAGCTGTTTACATATGCCTTTGTGTTGCTTTGATTGTAATTGGTATTGGCGTAGGAAAGATCATCAGTTAGTTCCACAAACATTTCTGTGAGTTGAGCAGGGCCAACAGGTTTCCCTGCATCAATAGCCTTTTCATAGTCTTCCCATTTTTGGGCATTCTGCTTTAAAAAGGTTATTTCCTTCATGATAAACGCAAGTAAAATTTTACCTTTGTAATCACTAAATTTATATATTAATATACAATCTGGCAACAGCGCTTCATGGAAAGCATTAAAATTAACACTACCCAAAATGTTGCTTTGTCTTACACGGCAGCGGGTGTGGGACCAAGGATATTAGCAGCGTTGCTCGATGGCATTTTTGTATGGGCTTATACCTGCATTATGTTCCTTATTTTTTCACTGGCTATTCGTAAAGATTTTTATAGCGGCAATTACGAGAAACATGAAACATATAATCAGGTAATGATAGGTTTGATCATTCTGTGTTTACTTCCTGCAGGCTTGTATCATTTGTTGTGCGAAACTTTTTTAAATGGACAAAGTTTTGGAAAAAAGATCTTAAAAATTAAAGTGGTTAAGCTTGATGGTACACAACCTAACTTTGGCTCCTACCTTGTAAGATCTATGTTCAGGTTAATTGACAGGCCGATGATTGCTTTAATTACAGTTGCAGTTACGAGTAAATCGCAAAGGTTTGGAGATATGGTTGCGGGAACCACAGTTATTCTCTTAAACAAACCTATATCAATTAAAGATACTATACTGCATCAGCAAAAACCTGATTATAAAATTGTTTATCCGCAAGTTGCTTTTATGTCGGATACAGAGGTGAATACTATCCGTGAGGTTCTTGACTTTAGCCTGAGGCAGAATCAACCGCAGCATTTGAGCTTGTTAAGTGATAAAATAAAAAGTAAATACGGGATCAGCAGCACTCAAAAAAACGAGGAGTTTTTAAACACTCTTTTAATGGACTATACGAATTATCAATTTGAAAAATAAATTCTAACAAAAAGTTCTAAAAAGTTTTCTTCTAAAAAGTTTTCTTCTGAATTGTTTTATGAATTTGTGTGGTTTGCATTAAAGCTGCTGATCCGTACCAGGGATGAAGCTCCATTGCCAGCCGTCCTGCCTTAATTGCCGGATCGGTTTCGGTTAAAGCTTTGGCCTGCTCAATAGTTTCAACATTAAAAATGTAAATCCCTTTAATTTCTGAGTCATCTAAAAAAGGACCGGCCACCACCAAATGACCCGCTTCGGCCATTCGAACAATGTTAGCCATGTGGGCTGACTGTAACATAACAGCTGTTGCCGAGTCCTGGTTTCGGTTTGGTCCGGTTTTTAAAAAGGCGATGACATACTTTTTCATGCCATAATCATCTGCTCCTGATTTTTTAGCAAGCGCGGCATCGTATCGTGGGTTCTCGCTTTCAATTTTATTCTGTGAAAATAAAATAGTGCTAAAGGATAACAGGAATAGAGTGATTAACTTTTTCATGATTTTAATTAAAAATAGTCCCGGAATAATAACTTTTCTGGTTAAATAGTTCTATTAAAGATAATAAAATGATTCTTAGTCCCGAGTGAAAAGGTTGAAAATTTGGTTACACCAGGCGTTATTATTTAACCTTATCTGACGGTACACAGAGCTTGTAATTGTGAATTCATAACATAAATGAATTTAAAGATGTTTTTGTTTTATCTATCTTCGTATTATATTACATTATTCGATTTTAAAATAAATTACTCTAAACTAAGAAATGAAACGCATAAAAGATTACGGAAAATTATTTGGCACCACAAAAGAAACTAATCTTGCTGAATTAAAACTTATTTACAGAAATCTTATAAAAGAATGGCACCCTGATAAATTTGCAGATAATGAACCGCTAAAAGAGCAAGCGGAAATAAAAAGCAAGGAAATTATTGAGGCTTACCATTTTCTGGTGAGTATCTCACCCGAAACCCATGCATCCACTCTGGAGGAGTATACAATTACTACTACTAGTTCGGGCATTGAAGATTATTTATATAAAGGACAAACGCTAAAAATTAGTTTTCAGGACGGAAGCAAATACGAATACTTCGGAGTGCCAAAAAATACATATAACAAACTCGTAAATTCTCCCAATGTCGCGAGGTTTGCAAGAAGGCATATCTTTGGTTCATATATTTACAGAATGGTGTTTAAACCTACTTCTGTTTTAAGTCAGTAATAATAGCATTCATACAGCAACGCATTATCGTTAGTTTAGTTTGGGATATCTCGTTCCTAAATATTTACGGGATCATTGTTTATATTAAACTTTATAGATAGTGCGTCCCTCAAATATTCTGTCATCCCACCATTAAACAAATTATTTGAAAAATGTCCAAAAAATTCTGCCGAAGGAATTAGTAATGTTTGAATTTGCGGTATTTTTTTCTGTCACTTTTGTGGCAGGGCAATTTTGCAGTGCAAAATTGAGTCGGCTTGTGGGTAGAGTAACCAAAAGGCACTAAGCGCCGGCTCGCTCAAATGTTCTCAGAACATTTGCCCTCTTTTGATAGGTCTAACGCATCCGCTGGCTCAAACATGTACAACATGTTTGCCCTCATTTCGCGAAGCAGAGGCGGCCTCATAAAATTTCTGGTTAAAACTCTTTTGATGTTTAAAGGGAGTTCGAAAAAGACTATCGCACCATAGACAGTAATTTTATACCCAGGTCTTTTGAGAATGCTTGTGTGGGAGGCTTGGTTGTTCGAGCCCAAGACGGTTTCATATGGGCGAGTTCCAAGACTCTGCTTAAACATCAAAAAGAGTTTAGAGAAATTTTATGAAGCCTTGAGTTTTTGTTTCTTTTTGGTCAAGCAAAAAGAAAGGAACAGGTTTTGTGAAAATCGTTAATTCATTGTCCTATCTGTAGTCTGAACTAGAAAAGACTTTTTGAGGCTTGACTAGATAGAGCCTGTAACAATTTTATTCATTGTTCCAGTCTGTTCTTAAACATGTACATAAAATAAGAAACATGAAAATTATTTAATTTTTATGTTTCTTTATAGAATAATGCTCTGTTATAAGACGATTATTTTTTGGTTAAAGTCCCAACAAAATTTCTTCCGGTAATTTTCCTCCGAATAAAATTCTAGTAGGGTTTTCAAGCATCTCTTTTACTTTGACAAGGAAACCAACACTTTCTCGTCCATCGATAATACGGTGATCGTAACTTAAAGCAACGTACATCATGGGGCGTATAACAACCTGTCCGTTAATCGCCATAGGTCTTTCAACCACATTGTGCATTCCTAAAATAGCACTTTGCGGCGGGTTAATAATGGGGGTACTCATCATGCTTCCAAAAACGCCTCCATTGGTTATGGTAAAGGTTCCGCCTTCCATTTCAGGAATAGTTAATTTACCATCGCGGGCTTTTAAAGCAAGTTCTTTTATTCCTTTTTCAATTTCTGCAAGGCTCATCAATTCTGCGTTGCGCAATACCGGAACCATTAAACCTTTCGGAGCGCTAACGGCAATACCAATGTCGCAATATTTATTGTGCACAATTTCTTCGCCGTCTATCATTCCATTAACTGCCGGAAAATGATATAACGCTTCGCACACTGCTTTCGTAAAAAAACTCATGAAGCCAACATTGCTTCCATGAACTTCTTTAAATTTATCTTTATACTTAGCGCGGATTTCGTAAATGGCGCTCATATCAACTTCATTAAAAGTTGTAAGCATGGCCGTTTCATTTTTAACCGCTACAAGACGCTTTGCCACCACTTTACGAAGCGAGGTCATTTTAATTCTTTCTTTATCTCTTCCACCTTGCCAGCTGTTACTTAAAGCTTTTTCGGCAGAAGGCAAACCGTTAGACAGAGCTGCAAGCACATCTTGTTTTGTAATGCGGCCCGCTTTACCCGTTCCGTTTAATTGCTTAGATGTAACATTATTTTCAGCCATTATTTTAGCAGCTGCAACACTTGGCGTTCCCGTTGCGTAGGAAGCCGATTCTTTGGTTACAGCAACTTCCTGCTTGCTTTCTTTTTTAGACTCTTCTTTTTTCGCTTCCTGCTTCACTTCGGCTTTTGGCGTTTCTTTTTTCGCTTCCGGTTTCACAGAGGTGTCAATTTTTACAACCACCTGTCCTACCTTTACAGTATCACCTTCGGCGGCAAGCACCTCAATTTTACCGGCTTCTTCAGCATTTAGTGTTAAAGTAGCTTTGTCGGAATCGATCTCAGCCAATACCTCATCTTTTTCAACCACGTCGCCTGTATTTTTGATCCAGCGGGCTATCACTACTTCTGTAATTGATTCTCCCGGACTTGGTACTTTTAATTCTACTATTGCCATATAATATTTAAGATTTGTGATTTAATATTTGGTTGTGTCTATTACTTTAATTTGATGTTCAATAATTGTTTTTAGTGAGGGAACGAACTCACTAGCGGCTTGCCAAACAATTTCCAAATCGATGCCGTCATAGTCATGGATAAGTCTGTTTCTCATCCCTTGAATTTTGTGCCAGGGTATTTCATCAACATTTGCTTTATAATACTCGCTAAATCTTTTGCTAATTTCTCCGAGCACTTCCAGGTTATAGATTAAGGCGTCTTGATTAATATAGGAAGAATAAAAGTCTTCTCTATTTGTTTCAGAAATAATCCGCTCAATCCTTTCAATGCGTTCTAAAAATTGTTCAAGATATAACTTGTTTGTTTTTTTCATTTAACAGGTAGACTAAATCGTCTAAAATGTATTTTTTAAAGTAAGGTTTAATATATTTCAATGAAACTAAATCTACTTTTTTATTTAATCTCTCATACAGCAGCTCTTTAAGTTCAATTAAATCGAAGAGCGAATATTTGTTTTCAAAGTCATACAAAATGTCAATGTCGCTTGTTTCGGTTTCTTCGTTTCGCGCATAGGACCCAAATAGTCCAATAAAAGTTGGATTAAAGGGCTTTAATGTGTCAATAATAATATTTTCTTCTTCTTTGCTGAGCACTATTTCACTAAAATTTTGGTGAAAATGCTGGTCATTATTTCTTCATTTTCAGCTGCGTGGCGTTTGGCAAATCCTGTTGCCGGACTTGCAGCGGCGTCTCTGCCAATATACTTCAAATTAAGAGAACGCATGTTGTTGTCTGCAAACCTCCATGGCCCCATGTTTTCGGGTTCTTCCTGAATGAATAAATATTCTTTAACCTTATTGTATTTTTTTACAATGGCGTCCACTTGTTTTTGCGGGAAGGGATATAATTGTTCAAGGCGAATGAAAGCGATATCCTCCGCGCCTTCTTTTTCACGTCGTTCAATTAAATCGTAATATACTTTACCTGAACAGAAACCAATACGTGTTATTTTTTTCGCATCGATGGTATCATCCAACACTTCCTGGAAATTAGTTTTAGTAAAGTCTGCCAATTTGCTCACACAACTTGGATACCGCAATAATTTTTTAGGAGTGAAACATACTAACGGTTTGCGGAAGTCTCTTTTTAACTGCCTGCGTATTACGTGAAATTGCTGCGCGGGTGTGGTCGTGTTCACAATCTGCATGTTATTTTCAGCGCAGGCCTGAAGGAAGCGTTCCATACGGGCGCTGGAGTGTTCAGGCCCCTGTCCCTCATAACCGTGAGGAAGTAAAACAACCAATCCGTTCATGCGCCTCCATTTGTATTCAGCGGAAGTAAGGTATTGATCAATGATAATTTGCGCGCCATTGAAAAAATCTCCGAACTGCGCTTCCCATATAGTAAGCGTGTTGGGCGCCGCAAAGGCATATCCGTATTCAAAACCTAATACGCCGTATTCGCTTAATAACGAATTGTAAATGCTTAGTTTGGCTTTTGAATCAATGCTGTTAAGTGGTGTATATTCTTCTTCACTGTCTTCCAGCTTTACAATGGCATGACGGTGGGAGAAAGTTCCGCGTTCTACATCCTGTCCGCTAAACCGCACCGGGAAACCCTCTTTCATCAGCGTTGCATATGCCAGTAACTCTCCCATGGCCCAATCGTAATTATCATTGGTGATCATGGCTTTGCGGTCGTCAAATACCTTCTGAATTTTATTGAAGAATTTTTTGTCCTTTGGAAGTTCAGTGGTTTGCTTTGCTAATTCTAAAAATAATTTTTCATCAACCGCTGTTTTCGGCGACTCTTCAAAATCTTTGTCCGAAGCCATTTTAACACCTTTCCAGGTTCCTTCTAAAAACGAAGTGATCTTGGCTTTATCGGTTTTCTTAGCCGCGTCTAAATTACTGTCGAGCTCGGCTTTAAATGTATTTTCAATTTCTTTTGCTTCTGCGGCAAGGTCGGGCTGTTCAGCCTCAAGCTTCTTTACATATATGTCTTTTGGATTCGCATGGGCTGCAATAGCTTTGTATAAAAGCGGCTGGGTAAAGCGCGGCTCATCTCCTTCGTTGTGACCATATTTGCGATAACATAAAACATCCACAAAAACATCGCGATGAAATGTTTGACGGAATTCCATCGCTAATTTTGAAATGAAACACAAAGCTTCCACATCATCACCGTTAACGTGAAACACCGGACTTAACACCACTTTGGCAACATCGGTGCAATAAGTGGAAGAACGCCCATCGGTAAAATTAGTTGTAAAACCAACCTGGTTATTAATAACGTAATGCACCGTGCCACCCGTTTTAAAACCGTCAAGCTGACTCATTTGAACCAGCTCATATACAAGTCCCTGTCCGGCGATAGCGGCATCGCCATGCAAAATAACAGGACAAGCTTTTGAATTATCACCGTTATGACGGTTATCTATTTTAGCGCGTACAATACCCTGTACCACGGAAGCAGAGGTTTCGAGATGAGAAGGGTTTGGAGTTAAACTTATGTGAACATTTTTTCCTCCGTCACTTAGCTGGTCGGATGAATAACCCATGTGGTATTTTACATCACCATCAAAAAGCGAATCCTCACTTGGCCTGCCTTCAAACTCAGTGAACACATCCTTGTATGTTTTGTTCATGATGTTGGTGAGCACATTTAATCTTCCGCGGTGAGCCATTCCAATTACATAATCCTGAATTCCTAAATTAGCTCCATGTTCCATTAAAGCATTAATAGCGGGTATTACCGCTTCTCCTCCTTCAAGTGAAAAACGTTTCTGGCCAACAAATTTTGTATGGAGGTAACTTTCAAAAACTACAGCCTGTGTTAATTTTTTAAGAATGGTTTTTTTCTCCTCCTTGGTAAAGGAAGGAGTGTTGCGGTTTTTTTCCATTCGCTCCTGAAGCCACTTTACAACTTTGGGTTCGCGCACATATAAATATTCCACACCAATACTCTGACAATAGGTTTGCTCAAGATGATCAATGATTGCTTTTAATTTTGCAGGTCCTATTCCAATTTCGTTTCCGGCATGAAAAGTAAGGTCAAGATCTTTTTCCGACAGTCCGAAATTTTCTAATGCCAAGGTAGGATCGTAGGTACGACGCTGACGAACAGGATTTGTTTTAGTGAAGAGGTGGCCGCGCTGACGGTATCCTGTTATAAGGCTGATTACTTTAAACTCTTTACTGACATTTTCGGGAATAACACCGCCGGAAGAAGTAAAATCTGTTTGTGCAAATTCAAAACCTTTAAAAAAATCCTGCCATGTTTTATCAACTGCATTGGGGTCTTTTTGATATTGTACAAAAAGCTCTTCGATCGCGTTCACATCGCTGTTTCCTAAATAAGAAAATTTATCCATTTTGTTAAATTACGAAGGTAAATTTAGCAAAATAATAGAGTAAAACAGAAGTTTTTTGTGAGAGCCTCTGACTTACATCTTTAAAACGAAAAGAAGCATTTTGCAGGCCTGAAGCGGTAAATTCAAGTCAGATTTAAAATTTTACAACAGAAGCAAGATCTAACATTTTACTTTCTTCAAAATACCCGGCCATTATTTGTATTCCCATTGGTAATCCGTTGGAATGTATGCCGCAGGGTACTGAAACAGCGGGAACTCCGGCAATGTTTGCCTGTACTGTAAAAATATCTTCCAGATACATTTTAATAGGATCAGCGCTGTTTTTCCCGAATTCAAAAGCAGTGCCCGGAGTAGAAGGAGTAATAATTACATCAAAGTCTTTTAGTATTTCTTTGGTTTTATCATGGATCAATCTTCTTACTTTTTGCCCTTTACTATAATAGGCGTCGTAATACCCGGCGCTCAATACAAAAGTGCCAAGCATGATCCTCCGTTTTACTTCGGCGCCAAAACCTTCGCTGCGTGATTTTTTATAAGTGCTTTCAAGGTCGGTGGCTCCTTTGCTGCGGTAACCGTAATGAATGCCGTCAAATCGCGAAAGGTTGGATGAGGCTTCAGCGGTGGTTAGTACATAATACGTTGGAACTAAAAAATCAAGATAAGGAAAACTAACGGCTTCCACCGTGTGACCGTCCTTTTTAAAATTTTCAAGCTGATTTAAAACTGCTTTTTTTACTTCAGGATCAACTCCTTCAGCATCAACGCATTCTTTGAGATAAGCGATTTTATATTTTTTTCCGGTTGATAATTCAGTACTGTATGATTTTACTTTTTCAGAAGAGGAAGTGTTGTCGTGTTTGTCCTGCCCTGCAATAATTTCCAATACCAGCGCGGCGTCCTGAACATTTTTTGCAATGGGACCTATCTGGTCGAAAGATGAAGCATAGGCAATTAACCCATAACGCGACACCCTGCCGTATGTTGGTTTTACACCTACTGTTCCTGTAAACGAGGCGGGTTGCCTTATTGAACCTCCGGTATCGGATCCTAAAGTAACATGACATAAATCTGCGGCAACGGCAACTGCTGCCCCTCCGGAAGAGCCACCCGGTACGCAATTTTCATTTAAAGGATTTAATACTTTTCCAAATGCCGAATTTTCATTGCTGCTTCCCATGGCAAATTCATCACAATTTAATCTGCCGATAATGATCGCGTCTTCCGCTAGAAGTTTTTCTACTACAGTAGCGCTGTATAAAGATTCAAATCCTTCTAATATTTTTGAGGAAGCAGATACTTTGTGTCCTTTATAACAGATGTTATCTTTTAAGCCGATGATAACGCCCGAAAGTCTTCCTAATGAATCCCCGTTTTTAATTTTCGCATCTGTATTACGGGCTTGCTCCAAAGCCGTTAATTCCCACACTTCCAGAAAAGCATTGAGGTGTTGTTTTTTCTTAATCTCTGAAATAGCTTGTAAGACCAGCTCTTCACATTTAACCTGTTTATTATTAAGGTCGGTTTGAAGTTGTTCTATTGAAGAAAATGAATACACGGTTATGGTTTTAAAAAATAAAAGCGTTACCCTGTTCAGAATAACGCTTTAAAAGTATGATTAAAATTTTATTTTTTCTCTACGTCAGTACTTTCAATTGATTCGCCTTTGCTGGCTTCCTTAAAATCTTTTACACCCCGGCCCAATCCTTTCATTAATTCCGGAATTTTTTTTCCTCCAAACATAAGAAGAATAATAACCAGGATAATAATAATTTCAGGAGCACCTAATCCACCTAAAAGACCTAATACAAATAATGAAGTCATGTTGTTTAATTTGAGTGCAAAGCTACAAAAAATCAAACTAAAAGCAAAAATTATTAGTATGAATGGTATTTTCAAGAAGACTGGATTTCGTATCTTTACTGTCCCATAACAAATACATGAAAAAAATAATTGCCGCTTTTACTTTTTTAATCTTAACAATTGGCTCACAGGCCCAAACCTGGACTCAAATGATGCAGGACCCCAACGCCAATTTTTACGACATAGTAAAAGAGTTTGACAATTATTGGAAAGACAGGCCTTATGAAAGAGGAAAAGGGTATAAGGCTTTTAAAAGATGGCAATGGTTTATGGAGCCAAGGGTGTATCCTACCGGCAGCATGAAAACAGCTTCAAGGGGGTATGCTCTTGAAAAGTACAATGAATTTTTAAACGCGAACGCATCATTTAAGCAAATGAGCACTGCCGCGATCAGCGCCACAACAGCGAACTGGACACCAGTAGGACCATTTGGTTCACCGGCTGGTGGCGATGCGGGCCGTATTCAGGTAATAAGAATGCATCCAGCCTCAACCAATACTTTTTATGTTGGAACAGCCGCCGGAGGTTTATGGATCACTAATGATGGCGGTGTCAGTTATACAACAACCACTGATCAGATAGCTTCCCTGGGGGTTTCTGATATAGCCATTGATCCTTTCGCGCCTTCCCGAATTTTTATTGCCACCGGTGATAAAGACGCTGGTGATACGCATTCAACCGGAGTTTTACAATCATTGGATGGTGGCCTGACATGGACAACTACTGGATTGGTTTGGCAAACTTCTCAGCAACGGCGCATCTACCGGCTTTTAATAAATCCATCGAACCCCAATACGCTCATTGCGGCAACCAGCGCGGGCATTTATCGTTCCATTGACGCCGGTATTAACTGGACACAGGTTCAGGGCGGTTCGTATGTTGACGCGGAATACAGGCCAGGTGACACTACCACAGTATATGCAGTTTCAAACGGAGGCTGCATTAAATCGGTTAACGGAGGCGCCTCATTTTCCGGCGTGTTTATGGGTAGCCTTAACAGTACACGTTTATCACTTGCGGTAAGTGCGGCAAACCCAAACTATGTATATGTTTTGGCTGGTTCAACTAACAATGGTTTTGGCGGGCTTTACCGCTCAACCAATTCGGGTACAAGTTTCAGCTTGATGAGTAATTCGCCAAATATTTTTGACTGGAGTAATGACGGTTCAGGAAGCGGTGGACAGGGCTGGTACGATATTGCCATAGACGCTTCACCCGCCAACGCTGATGAAATCACAGTCGGAGGGGTTAATTCATGGAAATCAACGGATGGTGGAAGTAACTGGATCCTTAATACTCACTGGTATGGTTTTGGCGCACCTTATGTTCATGCTGATCTGCATTACGTACTGTATACATCAGGTACAACTTGTTTTTTAGGAACTGACGGAGGGGTAGCACGCACTACCAATGGAGGGGCAAGCTGGCAGACTATTAACGGAACCATGAATATTGCCCAGATATATAAAATGGGCTTATCTGCTACTAATCCTGGCAGAATTGTAAGCGGGCATCAGGATAACGGAACAAATCTTTCTAACGGATCAGCCTGGTCAGAAATTTATGGGGGTGACGGAGCCGATTGTTTTATTGATTGGAATAACAATAGCACCATTGTTGCATCCTATATCCAGGGCGATTTTCAACGCAGCAATAACAGCGGAGCTAGCTGGACTGGTATTTCAAATGGTCTTACCGGAACAGCGGCCTGGGTGGCACCTATCGTGCAGAGCCCTTCAAGCCCAAACCAATTTTATTGCGGATATCAGAATGTGTACGTATCCAATAACCAGGGTTCTTCGTGGACTCAATTAGGAAATATAGGCGCGGTTCTTGATGAAATAAAAATTGCTCCTTCCAACACCAATGTTATTTATGCATCATCATCTTCAGCCATTTTTAAAACCACGAGTGGAGGGTCTGCATGGTCTAATGTCAGCGGATCTCTGCCTTTAGGTTCGGCACAGATTACCGACGTTGCCATTGATAATCAAAATCCGAACAATGTGTATGTAACCTTATCAGGATATTCATCGGGTAATAAAGTTTATATGTCAATTAACGGAGGTGCAACCTGGACCAATTATTCTGCGGGATTGCCGAATATCCCGGCAAACTGCATCGTTTATTCAAATAATACGCCTCAGGCCTTATACCTGGGCACTGATGTTGGTGTATATTACCGCGAAGCAAGTATGAGCAGCTGGATGCCCTATTTTACCGGGCTTCCCAACGTAATAGTGAATGACATGGAAATTTATTATCCAACAGGAAAACTTCGGGCCGCTACTTATGGGAGGGGAGTATGGGAAACAAATTTATATTCAAACCCAACAGCAGCCCCTTTTGCGGCGTTCAACACTCAATTTTCAGCCGGATGCATTAATACTGCTTTGCAGTTTAATGATCAGTCGGCCAATAATCCAACATCATGGAACTGGAGTTTTGCCGGAGGTTCACCGGCAACATCAACGGTTCAAAACCCCAGCGTTACCTTTTCAGCGACCGGAGTATATACTGTTAGTTTAGTTTCGGCCAATGTGAATGGACCAAGTGCCGCTTATTCAAACACTATCTCAGTAATAAATGCGGCTACCGTTACTCCTCTTACAAATTCGGTGTGTGCCAATCAATCCGGTAATATCGGGGTTACCACGAATGCGAATCTTGTTAATTGGTCAACTGGGCAGCAGGGATTCACTGCTTTGGTAAGCAGTCCAACTACGGCCATTTATTCTTTTACCGCTTCCCTGGGAGCTTGTAACACGGTTGGAACCTCCACCTTGTTTGTAAATGCTGCCCCTCAGACTCCTACAGTAATAATAATGTCGGGATACCTCACAACTACAGTGGCGGCACAAACCTATCAATGGTATCTGAACGGTTCTCCAATAACCGGAGAAACATCTTCAACCTTTACACCAACACAGGATGGGTGGTATAGTGTGTGGGTAGCAAACGGTAACTGTCAGCAATCTTCCGATCCGGTTAACATTCTTATTTCGGGATTAAAAGAATTTTCAACAATTTTTAACGGAGTTTCAGTTGGGCCCAACCCTGCAAAGGATCAATTAACGCTTTCTTTTACAAGCAGCGGTAATGAGGAGATTGGGTGCGAAATTCTTAATAACCTAGGGCAGATTATAACCCGTAATACCTTTAAGCCCGGCGCGGAAAAACAGACTAAAATTAACATCCAGTCGTTGCCTCCGGGTATTTATTATCTTAATCTTAAAAAAGGTGAAATGCGCGCAGTTTACAAGTTCATAAAGCAATAATGAGCTAAAAATTCCGTAACTTTATATGTCTTTTTTTTGACGATTTCGCAAAAATCGTTAACCTTACAGTCTAATAAATAACGGCATTTCAATGAATACTGCAACTTCACCTCTCGATTATTTACCAATTCTGCTCATGTTTTTAGTGGCAATGGGTTTTGTTGTTACAACCATGGTTGCAACTCATTTACTGGGGCCAAAACGTAAAACTAAAATCAAACTTGATTCATTTGAATGTGGTATTGAAGCTCAGGGTAACGCGCGGGTACCGTTTGCGGTTAAATATTTCCTGGTGGCAATTCTCTTTGTTTTGTTTGATGTGGAAGTGATTTTTATGTATCCATGGGCAGTTAATTACAGGGAATTAGGAATGAAGGGTGTTATTGAAGTATTCAGTTTTATTGCATTGTTATTGGTTGGGTTTTACTATATGATGTCGAAGAAGGCAATTAAGTGGGAAGAATAGAAGAAGTATGAATTTAGATTTTAGAACTGTATCTCACATCTAAAATCTTAAATCTAAAATTGATTAAAATGGGAAAAGAAATAATTAAACGCACTAAACTCGAGATGGCTAAAAGTCCGCAAGGATTAGAGGGCCCGGGGTTTTTTGCTTCGAAATTAGAAGATGTAATAGGGTTGGCACGGGCAAATTCGCTATGGCCTTTACCTTTTGCAACTTCGTGTTGTGGTATTGAATTTATGGCCACTATGGCTTCAGATTATGACTTAGGAAGGTTTGGTGCTGAAAGGTTGAGTTTCTCTCCCCGTCAGGCCGATCTTTTAATGGTAATGGGAACCATTGCTAAAAAAATGGGTCCCACTTTGCGTCAGGTGTATGAACAAATGGCCGAACCAAAATGGGTATTATCTGTTGGCGCGTGTGCAAGCAGCGGTGGTATATTTGATACTTACAGTGTTCTTCAGGGTATTGACAGGATTATTCCTGTAGACGTTTATGTTCCCGGCTGTCCGCCGCGCCCTGAACAAATAATTGAAGGTATTTTAAAAATTCAGGAACTTGCTAAAAACGAATCTTTCCGAAGAAGAAATTCAGAGGAGTACAAGCGTTTGCTGAACAGTTACGGAATGGAATAGTTGTATTGAAAATCGGATGATTGTCAACTTGTAAAAATTGCAAATTAAAATGATGAACGAAGAATTATTAAAGATAATACAGGAGCAATTAAGTGCGCGCTTCCCCGAAGCGATAGAGCACCATGCTGAGGTGCCACAGGACATGGTTACTTTTATTATCAGGAAAGAGAATATTTACGAAGTATTGTCTTTTTTAAAAAATGATTCTGAGTTAAATTTTCATTTTCTTACCGATCTTACCGGAATGCAAACGGCCGATGAGAAACATTTGGGTGTAATTTATCACCTGCATAACATGCCTAAGAATTACAGGGTAAGAATAAAAACTTTTTTCCCTATGGATAAGCCTGAAGTTCCTACTGCTACAACTTTATGGCCCGGCGCAAACTGGATGGAACGCGAAACTTACGATTTTTTCGGAATCCGTTTTATTGGTCATCCGAATCTCAAGCGCATTTTGAATGTGGATGAAATGGATATTTTTCCAATGCGGAAAGAATACCCGCTCGAAGATCAAACGCGTGACGACAAAAGCGATAAAATGTTTGGCAGATAATATTTAAATAAATGGCGAAAAAAGAAAATAATACGACCGCAAAGATGAGCGACCAAACAGAAGAAAAAGAATATTCCACTCTTAATCTTGGCCCAACACATCCTGCCACTCACGGTATCTTCCAGAACATTTTAAAAATGGATGGCGAGATCATTCATGAAGCCACTCCTACAGTTGGATATATTCACAGGGCTTTCGAAAAACTTGCAGAGCGCCGTCCTTATAATCAGATTACACCGCTTACCGACCGCATGAATTATTGCTCGTCTCCTATTAATAACATGGGGTGGCACATGACGGTTGAAAAATTGTGCGGAATTACACTTCCCAAGCGTGCACAATACATGCGTGTGATTCTTATGGAGCTTGCCCGTATTTCCGATCACTTGATTTGTAATTCTGTTATTGGTGTTGATACAGGGGCCATGACCGGCTTTCTTTATATTTTTCAATGGCGCGAAAAAATTTATGATATATACGAAGATATTTGTGGCTCCAGATTAACTACAAACATTGGTCGAATAGGAGGATTTGAAAAAGAATGGCCGGCCGAAACATGGAAAAAAATTCAAAGTTTTGTTGACAATTATCCTAAAGCACTTCAGGAATTTGCTAACCTTCTTGAGCGTAATAAGATCTTTATGGACCGTACAATTAACTGCGGCCCAATTTCCGCTGAAATGGCCTTGAATTATAGTTTCACGGGCCCTAATTTGCGCGCTGCAGGTGTTGATTATGATGTAAGAGTTACAACTCCGTATTCTTCTTATGAAGATTTTAAATTTGATATTCCTGTTGGAATAAGCGGCGATACCTATGACCGCTTTATGGTAAGGCAGCATGAAATGTGGCAATCACTTGAAATTATTAAACAGGCTATAAAAAATATTCCGAAAGATGAGCCGGTAAGGGCGGACGTGCCTGACATTTTCCTTCCGCCAAAAGAAGAAGTGTATAACAACATGGAAGCTTTGATCTATCACTTTAAAATTGTAATGGGTGAAATGGATGTTCCTAAAGGAGAAGTTTACCACGCGGTAGAAGGCGGAAATGGCGAATTAGGTTTTTATTTGATCAGCGACGGAGGCAGAACACCATTCAGACTTCATTTCAGAAGGCCATGTTTTATTTATTACCAGGCGTATCCTGAAATGATAAAAGGAAGCATGTTAAGTGATGCTATTTTAACAATGAGCAGCATGAATGTGATTGCCGGAGAATTAGACGCATAATTGTAATGAATAATTTACTTCGTCAAACCACAAATAAGAGTTTATTTATCCGTAATATTAAAACCAAAATTAATTAATGGGCGCTCAAGTACACGGAACACAGCCGTATGATAACAGCAAAAGAGCTGAAATAAAGTTTAATGACGCTGCAATGGCCACGGTGCAAACACTAATTTCGCATTATCCTGAAGGAAAACAAAAATCAGCTTTGTTGCCGGTATTACATATTGCACAAGCAGAGTTTGGCGGATGGTTAAGTCCTGAAGTTATGGATTATGTGGCTTCAATTTTAAAAATAAAACCTGTCGAGGTATTTGAAGTGGCCTCTTTTTATACGATGTATAATTTAAAACCTGTAGGCAAGTGTGTGATTGAAGTATGTCAGACTTCATCCTGCTGGTTATGCGGTGCTGAAGATATAATAAAGCACATTGAAAAAAGATTGAACATTAAAGTTGGTGAAACATCAAAAGATGGCATGTTCACATTAAAAACAGCGGAATGCCTGGGTTCTTGCGGTACAGCGCCGATGGCACAGGTTGGAGCAAGCTATCACGAAAATCTTACTTACGAAAAAGTGGATACTCTGATAGAAAAATACAGATCAGAAGGCAGGCTGAGGAGTTACACAGACATGGATTATCATAATACGTTGTAAATAATGGGAAGAAAACTTTTAATACATAATGATAAAGTACCCAACATTCATACACTGGATGTTTATCGTGAACATGGCGGTTATGCTTCAGTTGAAAAAGCATTAAAAACCATGACACCGGACCAGGTGACGGACGAAGTTAAAAAATCGGGATTACGCGGGCGTGGTGGAGCAGGATTTCCGACAGGGTTAAAATGGAGTTTTTTGGCAAAGCCTGAAGGTGTTGCGCGTTATTTAGTGTGTAATGCCGATGAATCTGAGCCCGGTACATTCAAAGACCGTTATCTGATGGAGGTAATACCTCACGCCTTAATTGAAGGAATGATAACTTCTTCTTATGCTTTAGGTGCAAAAACGTCTTACATCTATATACGCGGAGAATACTTTTATGTAGCGCGAATTGTTGAAAAAGCGATTGCAGAAGCTTACGCTGCCGGTTGGCTTGGTAAAAATATTTTAGGTACTGATTTCTCTCACGACTGTTATGTACAGGTTGGGGGCGGAGCGTATATTTGCGGCGAAGAAACGGCGTTGCTTGAATCATTGGAAGGTAAACGGGGCAATCCCCGCATTAAACCTCCTTTTCCCGCAGTGGCTGGTTTATGGGGTTGTCCAACTGTTGTAAATAATGTGGAAACCATTGCTGCAGTTTGTCCTATTATAAATATGGGCGGGGAAGAATATGCTAAAATTGGAATAGGAAAATCTACGGGAACAAAACTAATTTCAGCCTCCGGTCATATTAATAAACCGGGTGTTTATGAAATTGAATTAGGATTACCTGTTGAAGAATTTATATACAGCGAAGAATATTGCGGCGGCATTCGTAATGGAAAAAAAATGAAGGCTGTTGTGGCCGGAGGTTCTTCCGTTCCTATTCTTCCAACTGAACTGATTTTAAAAACCGCTAAAGGCGAACCACGTTTAATGAGCTACGAAAGTTTAGGGGATGGAGGTTTTCAAACAGGAACCATGCTTGGTTCGGGAGGGTTTATTGTTATGGATGAAGATACTAGCATTGTAAAGAATCTGTTTACATTTACCCGTTTTTATCATCACGAATCATGCGGACAATGTTCTCCATGCCGCGAAGGAACAGGTTGGATGGAAAAAATATTAAAGAAATTTTTAAATGGTAGCGCAGTTGAAAGCGATGTTGAATTGTTGTGGGATATTCAAAGTAAAATAGAAGGAAAAACAATTTGTCCATTAGGAGAAGCTGCAGCATGGCCTGTGGCAGCGGCTATCAGACATTTTAAAAATGAATTTCTGGAAGTGGCGCGCAGTAAAAAGTTTGTAGACGTGAGTCATTATAACCGGTTAAATAAAATAGTGGCGTAGTTGAAAAATATAACTTATATATTTATTTTTTTGCTTACAGTAGACTCTTTCGGGCAAGAAAACCTTAATGACACTCTTTCAAATTCAAAAGAACTGAACGGCATGTTGAAGGAAGTTGAGATTTCTGCAAAGTATCCTGGAGGTGTACAAGAGTTAGTATCATTCATTCAAAAAAATCTAAAGTATCCTAAAAATGTGGCTGCGCTTAGAATAGGTGGTAAAGCAGTTGTTAAGTTTATTGTTGATTTCGATGGAAAAGTTTGTGATGCAGTAATAGTAAAAACTTCAAACATACAAGAACTTGATAATGAAGCTTTACGAGTTGTTTCAATGATGGGAAAATGGGAGCCGGCAACTATTGGTAGTAGAAAAGTAAAATGTTATTTCAATTTACCCGTTACTTTTAGCCTGGAAGAACCATACTTTGTATTTACCAACACGAATAAAAATAAAAATTATTTTGAATTATGTTCAGCAATTATCACCAATGATTTGCACGCAATTTGGAATAAAATTAAAGAAGTTGGAGACTCTGAGACGGATCCAGATTATTTGTTTTTAAAGGGAGTTTTATATTACCATAATTCTAAACACAAAAATGGTTGCCAGGTTTTTGAAAAGATAATTGCTTCCGGTGAATTAAACAGCGAATCATACAGATTATCTGAAAAATATATTCAAAAATATTGCAGCTAAAATAAAAATAGAAATAATATCAGTATGCTCGCCCCAATCATAACTAACAATCTCTCCCAAATAAAAAGCATATGCCAAAAGCATCATGTTAAGGAGTTGTATGTGTTTGGTTCTGCTGCGCGAGAGAATTATCAATTTTATAGTGATATTGATTTATTAGTTGATTTTGAAAAGCCTGAGGACAATAATGAATTTACTCAAAATTATTTTTGGTTTAAAGAAGAGCTGATTTACGCGTTCAAAAAACCAATAGATTTACTTTTTTATAAAAAAGCACTTCAATCCAGTATAAAAGAGCAAATTGAAAAAGATAAGGTGTTAATTTATGGGTGAAGAGTTAGTACATAATTACTTAAAAGATATTTTGCGCCATATTACAGAGATTGAGCAGGTACAAAAGATGCAAAGGATATAACAGGATTTGAAGGTAATTTTTATTTTAAAAGAACAAGTGAACGAAACTTTTTAATAATCGGTGAAATAATTAAAAAAATTACCACGTTAAGTCCGGAAATAATTTTGAATATTAGAAATAGAGAAAGTATAATCGGACTGCGAAATTTTTTAGCGCATGCATATGATACAGTTGATAATGAACAAATGTGGTTGTTTATAGTAAAGCGGACGCCGGAATTAAAAGAAGACATTAATAAAATATTGAACAAATAGATGAAAGTAACAATAGACGGAATAGAAATAGACGTGCCAAAGGGAACCACCATCCTGCAGGCCGCCCGTATGATAGGCCCGGAGGTAGCTCCCCCTGCCATGTGTTATTATACAAAATTAAAAACCAGCGGTGGTTATTGCCGGACCTGTATCGTAAAAGTTACTGCGGGCAGTACCGCCAACCCCACACCAATGCCAAAACCGGTGGCCAGTTGCCGTACAGAGGTTATGGACGGAATGGTTGTGCAGAATTTTACTTCTCCTGAAATTATAGAGGCGCGTAAAGGTGTTGTTGAATTTTTATTGATCAATCATCCTTTGGATTGCCCCGTGTGCGATCAGGCCGGTGAGTGTAAATTACAGGATCTTGGTTTTGAAAACGGTTCTTCTAAAACGCGCTACGAATTTAAGCGCCGTGAATATGAAATGATTGATATCGGCGATAAAATTAAATTGCACATGACACGTTGCATCTTGTGTTACCGCTGCGTTAAAACCGCCGAGCAAATAACCGACGGTCGCGTACATGGTGTTATGCACAGGGGTGATGCTTCAGAGATTTCCACTTACATTGAAAAAATTGTGGATAATGATTTTAGCGGCAATGTTATCGATGTTTGTCCTGTTGGTGCATTAACAGATAAAACTTTCCGTTTTAAGCAGCGTGTATGGTTTACAAAGCCGGTTGACGCGCATCGCAATTGCGAGAAGTGTTGCGGTAAAACCCGCGTGTGGTTGAAAGGTGAAGAAGTTGTACGCGTTACTGCGCGTAAAGATCAGTGGGATGAGGTGGAAGAATTTATTTGCAATACCTGCCGTTATGATCATAAGAAAAAAAGCGATTGGGTTATTGAAGGTCCATCGCCTATTCACAGGAGTTCGGTTATTTCTCAAAATCATTATCAGCATTTAAATGAATTGAAAACCCGTGTATTAAAAGAACAAAAAGCTTTAGGTTTTATTCCATTCGATAAACGTCCATAAAATATGATAGCATTTGTAATATATAAGTTTATAGTGTGTGTAATAGTATTCGGCCTTTCATTAGCCGTTGCTGCTTATTCAACCTGGTGGGAACGCAAACTGTCCGCGCTTTTGCAGGATCGGGTCGGTCCTAACCGCGCTGGTCCGTTTGGTTTATTGCAGCCTTTAGCCGATGGTGGAAAAATGTTTTTTAAGGAAGAGATCATTCCAAACGTAAGCAACAGGTTTTTATTTGTTCTTGGTCCGAGCTTGTTTATGTTAACGGCTTTAATGACCGGGAGCGTAATTCCCTGGGGGAAATCTTTCACAACAGATTCAGGTTCCACTTATTCTTTTCAGATAACCGATATAAATATTGGCGTGCTGTATCTTTTTGGTGTGGTATCTATCGGCGTGTATGGAATTATGATTGGAGGATGGGCTTCCAATAATAAATACGCTTTGCTGGGTGCGATTCGCGCGTCTTCGCAAATGATCAGTTACGAAGTGGCAATGGGCATCTCCGTGATCGCTCTGATCATTACATCAGGTGGAACTTTAAGCCTGAGTGAAATTGTGGAGCAGCAGGATGCAGGCGTGGCAAACATCGTATGGCAACCTCTTGGCTTCCTCATTTTCTTTATTTGCGCCCTGGCCGAAACAAACCGCGCCCCGTTTGATTTACCGGAATGTGAAAGCGAACTCGTTGGCGGTTATCATACAGAATACTCTTCCATGAAACTAGGTTTGTTTTTATTTGCTGAATACATCAATATGTTTATTTCCTCTGCTATCATGGCCGCGTTTTATTTCGGAGGATATAACTTTCCGTGGGCGCATGAATTTTATCAGTGGATAGGCCTGCACGATGGTTCAGTATGGATTTCAATTATCGGTTTCGGAGCGTTCTTCACAAAGATCTGTATTTTTATATCGGTTTTTATGTGGGTACGCTGGACCTTACCGCGTTTCCGTTACGATCAGTTAATGCATTTAGGATGGAAAATATTATTACCATTATCCCTTTTAAATTTAGCAATTACAGTTGTGGTGGAATATTTCAGAGGAAACATTCATTTTTAGTTTGAAAATGGATTATAAAATGTGGCAATTGTTATACAATAAATAAAAAAATTAAAATGCAATTAACGAATAGAAGTAAAGTAGTCTCAAACAAGGTGCAGTCGGGTATGGAGAGTATGTATCTTCCTGCAATTCTAAAAGGGATGATGATCACTGCCAGCCATATTTTTAAGCGCAGGCCTACTATCAGATATCCCGAGCAAACACGAAAATTGTCGGCAGTGTATCGTGGTCTGCATGTATTAAAGCGAGATGAAAAAGGTGCGGAGCGTTGTACCGCCTGTGGATTATGCGCGTTGGCTTGTCCTGCTGAAGCTATTACTATGGAAAACGCCGAGCGACAAAAAGGCGAAGAGAGTTTATACAGGGAAGAGAAGTACGCGAAAGTATATGAAATAAATATGCTGCGTTGTATATTTTGCGGTTTATGTGAAGAAGCCTGTCCGAAAGAAGCCATATTTTTAACCGACAGGATTGTGGATACGGAATATGAGCGCGAAGATTTTATTTATGGAAAAGATAAACTTGTAGAGAAAATTGACAAACGCATTGATGTTAGCAAACGTCAAACTTTGGAAGTGGCGGAATTTAAAAAGATCCCGGGAATAAAGCACAATGCAGTTTGGGAAGGTAACCGGATTGACAGGAAAATTAATTAAGAACGGAAATTTTAGAATTGAGAATTAAGAAATAAAAGATGTATGATCGCAAATCATAATCATAAATCTAAAATAAATATATGTTAGGATACACAATAACTCAATGGCTTTTCGGAATACTTTCGTTCCTTGCCATCATGTTCGCATTAATGGTGGTGTTTAGCCGGAATCCGGTTAACAGTGTGCTTTATCTGGTAATGACTTTCTTTTGTATTGCCGGGCATTATCTGTTATTAAACGCGCAGTTTCTGGCAGTGGTGCATATTGTAGTATATGCGGGGGCAATTATGGTGTTGTTTTTATTCGTGATCATGTTAATGGATCTTAACCAGGATTCTGAACCCCAACGAACAATGGTTACAAAAATAATTGCCGGTGTGGCCGGTGGGTTAATGCTGTTTGTTTTGGTAGGCTCATTAAAAGGCACAGAACAGTTAAATCTAAGTTCCTACGGTTCTTCACAAATAGGCACTGTTAAAAATCTCGGTAAGGTCTTATTCAGTGAATTTTTATTTCCGTTTGAAATAGCCAGCGTGTTATTGCTCGCTGCAATGGTTGGGGCAATTATGATCGGAAAAAAGGATATTAAGTAAGAATTTAGAAATCAGAATTAAGATTTACATTGTGAATAAAGAAGATTTAAAAAGTAGAACAAAAAGATTTGCGATTGAGACGATCGGTTTTGTTAATACTTTACCTAAATCTAAGGCAAATGATTTAATTTCTTACCAGATCCTTAAATCTGCAACCTCTGTAGCTGCAAATTACAGAGCTTCTTTACGCGGAAGATCGTCTGCGGAGTTTATTTCCAAGCTAAATATTGTACTCGAAGAAGCAGATGAGTCGATGTGTTGGTTTGAAATTATTGAGAAATCATATGAAAAATTAGACATTAATAAATTAAAAAAATTACATAAAGAGAGTGATGAACTTACTGCTATTTTCACATCTTCATTGAAAACCGCAAGAAAAAATCTAACTTCTAAAAACTAAAATCTAACTTCTGATATGATAAACGGAATTTCAATAAATTATTACTTACTGTTAAGTACGGTTTTATTTATAATTGGCGCAATTGGCGTGATGGCAAGGCGTAATTCAATTATAATTTTTATGTGTATTGAATTAATGCTAAATGCGGTTAATCTTTTGCTTGTGGCATTCAGCACGCTTCATCATGATGCCAGCGGGCAGGTATTTGTTTTCTTTATTATGGCGGTTGCGGCCGCTGAGGTTGCTGTTGGATTGGCCATTTTAAGCATGATTTACCGTAACGTAAAAAGCATAGATACTAATCTCTTAAGTAATTTAAAAAATTAGAATTCAATAAATTAAGATAAAGATATATGATAAAACTAATTGCCCTCGTTCCTTTATTTCCTTTGTTAGGTTTTTTAATCAATGGTTTTTTTGGAAAAAAATTAAGTAAAGGTTTAAGCGGCACCATCGCTTCAGTAAGTGTTCTTGCATCCTTTATTGTGTCAGTTCTTGTTTTTGTTGAACTTAATCATTCAGAACAAAAGTCTCACATTGTAAATTTATTTTCATGGATCAATTCCGGAACACTTATCATTCCTTTCGAATTTCTGGTTGATCCTCTTTCTTCTTTATTTTTATTGATCATCACTGGAATAGGTTTTCTTATTCATGTATATTCCATTGGTTACATGCATGATGATGAAGGCTTTTCAAGATTTTTCACCTATCTAAATTTGTTTGTATTCTTTATGTTATTGCTGGTGTTGGGCAATAATTACCTGATCATGTTTGTAGGGTGGGAAGGGGTTGGTCTTTGCTCTTATTTACTAATTGGTTTCTGGTTTAAAAACACTGCCTTTAATAATGCGGCAAGAAAAGCTTTTGTTATAAACCGTATAGGCGATCTTGGTTTTTTATTGGGGATCATCTTAATTTTCGTGACTTTTGGAAGCGTTTCATTCGATCATGTTTTTGATAAGGCCGGAACGGCGGGTACCTCTGTAATAACATCTATTGCGTTATTATTATTTATAGGAGCCATGGGAAAATCAGCTCAGGTTCCGTTATATACCTGGTTACCCGATGCAATGGCCGGACCTACGCCGGTGTCGGCTCTCATCCACGCGGCTACAATGGTTACCGCCGGTATTTACATGGTGGTGCGTTCAAATATATTTTATTCAATCAGCGATGTTGCCAGTGAAGTGGTTGCCATTACAGGCATCATAACCGCACTATTTGCCGCAACCATCGGCTTAATGCAAAACGATATTAAAAAAATTCTTGCCTACTCAACGGTTTCTCAATTAGGTCTAATGTTTCTCGGGCTTGGTGTTGGAGCTTATAGCTCAGCCGTGTTTCATGTTACTACGCACGCGTTCTTTAAAGCCTTGTTGTTTCTTGGCGCTGGATCTGTAATCCATGCCATGGGCGGGGAGCAGGACATAAGAAAGATGGGCGGGTTAAAAGGACATATAAAGATCACTTTTATAACCATGTTACTTGGAACTATCGCCATAAGCGGTCTTCCGCCATTCAGTGGTTTTTTCAGCAAAGACGAAATCCTCGCGCACACATACGAACACAGTAAAATATTATGGGTATTGGGAATGATCACTTCCATGTTAACCGCTTTCTATATGTTCCGGATGTTGTTCATTACATTTTTCGGAAAGTTCAGAGGGACGCATGAACAGGAACATCATTTACACGAATCACCAAAAAGCATGACCATTCCATTAATTGTTCTGGCCGCCTTATCTGTTCTGGGCGGTGTTCTCGGGCTGCCCGAATTTTGGCATATGCCTAACTGGATGCATCACAACCTTGAACCTGTCATTCTTCGTCCGGATCCAAGCATACTTCCGCATGATACCGAGTGGATGCTTATGGGTCTTGCAGTAGCTTCCGCGGCTGCAGTTATATTTTTCGCGAACAGAATGTACCGCGTTTACAATGTTTTGCCGGCAGAGAGGGAAGAACAATTAAAGCCAATGCAACGTTTAATTTATAACAAATATTACATCGATGAATTGTTTGATAAAATAATCCGCAAACCGTTAGATGTGCTGGGAGAAATATTTCATAAACTTGTGGATGTGGCTATGCTAGATGGAATTGTAAATGGAGTAGGGGTAGCTGTAAAAGGAATTGGCTCCGGAGTAAGATTGCTGCAGCAGGGTAACATCGGCTTTTATGTAATCAGCATGGTAATAGGCGTAGTGTGCATTTTATTATTAACTTTTATAATTAAATAGTCTTAAAGAATTTATGTTAACAGCTTTATTAATTGGTTTTCCTTTACTGGCTTCACTGCTGGTGTTTTTTATAAAAGGAAATGCGGCACGTAACCTTGCCCTTGGCTTTTCGGTTATAGAATTTATTTTATCGCTTGTGGCTTTTGTAATGTACAAGAATGATCATTCGTGTTGCCAATTACGTTTTGATCATGCGTGGGTGCAATCATTGGGTATTCATTTTTCGGTGGGTTTAGACGGAATAAGTTTATTGCTTGTTCTGCTTACAACTTTTCTTGTACCGCTTATTATTCTCTCTTCTTACAAAAACGAATATGCCAACCCCTCTTCTTTCTATGGGTTAATTCTACTTATGCAAATGGCATTGGTTGGAGTATTTGTGGCTAACGACGGATTTTTATTTTATGTGTTCTGGGAGTTGGCTCTTATTCCTATCTACTTCATTTGTTTGTTGTGGGGTGGAGATCACCGGGCGAGCATTACTTTTAAATTTTTTATTTATACTTTTTTTGGCTCACTCTTTATGTTGGTTGGTTTAATTTATGTTTATAATCACACTAATGCCGACGGGTTAAAATCATGGGCTTTTCAGGATCTATATAACGCCGGAAAATCTTTAACGGAAAATCAGCAGAGCGTAGTTTTCTGGCTTATTTTTATTGCTTTCGCGGTTAAGATGCCAATTTTTCCTTTTCACACATGGCAACCGGATACGTATGTGAATGCTCCAACACAGGGCACCATGCTGCTTTCGGGTATCATGTTAAAGATGGGAACCTTTGGTGTTATGAAATGGCTTCTTCCAATTGTACCTCTCGGTTTGGCGCAATGGGGAAATACCGTTATGTGTTTATCGGTGATTGGCGTTGTATACGCTTCGTGCATTGCTATTGTGCAGAAAGATTATAAAAGACTGATAGCCTATTCATCAATTGCTCACGTAGGATTAATATCAGCTGGAATTTTTTCAGCTACACAACAAGGTTTGCAGGGTGCAGTAATGCAAATGCTGGCACATGGAGTAAATGTGGTGGGTTTATTTTTGATCGCGGACATTTTAATCCGTCATACAGGAACACGTCATCTGGATAAGCTGGGCGGGATCCGTGGAATGAATGGAAATTTCGCGGTATTATTTTTAATCATTCTTTTAGGTTCAGTGGCTTTGCCTTTAACGAACGGATTTATCGGAGAATTTTTACTGATAAACGGTATATATCAGTACGGCGCATGGTTTGGTGCCTTTGCAGGATTAAGTGTTATTCTTGGCGCGGTTTATATGCTTCGGAGTTATCAAAGTATTATGCTTGGTGACAGAAAGGATAACAATGTGGTTTTTGGTCCGCTTGCTTCAACTGATAAAGCTATCCTGATTATTATATGTGGAGTGATAATTGCATTTGGTGTTTATCCAAAGCCTTTAAATGATCTTGCGGAAGAAGGAGTAAAACTGTTATTAACCAACATTAAATAACTGACAATTTAAAAATTGTAAATAAAGAAATATGAAAGGACTATTGATTATAAGCGGGCTGGGTGTTTTGGCAATGCTTGCGGAAATTTTTAAGTTTAAAAAGTTATTGTTGCCGATTGTTTTACTTGGTATTGTTGTTGCATACGCGCTCAATTTTATGGAGTGGACGCATGATTATTCAATTTCTTATTTCACCAACATGATCGCGTTTGACAGAATGGGAATTGCTTTTTCGGGGATCATATTAGCTACCGCATTTTTCTGGTTTATTTTGGCTAACGATTATTTTGAAGAAGACTCAAACGTTGTTGATCACTTTGCACTGGTATTGTTTGCACTTGTGGGAGCACTAATGTTAACAGCATTTACAAACATGACCACGCTGTTTCTTGGCATAGAGATTATGAGTATACCTTTATATGTTCTTGCAGCAAGTCAGAAAAAAGACATCAGGAGTAATGAAGCAGGTTTTAAATATCTGATCATGGGTTCTTTTGCCAGCGGTTTTCTTTTGTTTGGAATAGCTTTAATCTATGGAGCCAGCGGAAGTTTCGATCTTGCTCAAATTACCAGTTATATTACAACGCATGCGTCGGGTATGCCTATGTTTTTTTATGTTGGTGTGATCATGATATTGGTAGCCATGTGTTTTAAAGTATCCGCCGCTCCTTTCCATTTTTGGGCGCCTGATGTTTACGAAGGTTCACCAACATTAATTACCGCGTTAATGAGCACCGTTGTTAAAACAGCCGCTTTCGCTGCAATTATGCGATTGTTTTTAGTTGGTTTTAGTGGCGTGAGTGAAGTGTGGACCGGTGTGTTAGCCGGCATCATTGCTCTTTCATTAATCATTGCCAATTTTTCGGCGGCCATGCAAACCAACGTAAAACGAATGCTTGCTTATTCAAGTATCAGTCATGCCGCGTTTATGTTAATGGTTGTTCTGGCTAACATCCGCAATAATATTTCGGTGGATGCTATTTTGTATTATTCTCTGGCTTATTCAATTGGCAGCATTGCTGCGTTTGGCGTGGTTTACAACGTAACAAAAAATGGGAATGAAAACCTCAATGCTTTTAACGGTTTGGCAAAGCGAAACCCGGGTATGGCCTTGTGTATGACTATTGCCATGTTATCGCTTGCGGGTATTCCGGTTACTTCCGGTTTCTTTGCAAAATATTTTGTTTTTACCACCATGATAGGAACCAGTCATAAGTGGCTGCTGATTCTGGCAGTAATAACTTCCGCTGTAGGCGCTTATTATTATTTGAAAGTAATAATAGCCATGTATTTTAAAAAGCTTGACACTCCTGAGCCTGTTCAGATAGAGCGCTCCAATATGATGGTGATAACTTTAACTTCTGTTATTGTTATTGCAATAGGAATTGTACCCGGTATAATTGCGGAGATCTTCAGGTTTTAAAAATAAACGGCGTGCCTTATTATTTAACCGGGGTAGGATTTATCTAAAAAATTGGACAGCGGATTTAAAAATAAACTTCCTTCGTGTGATAATTATGTAATAGAGCATTTAAATCACGGGGAATTAAAAATTACAGAGCTTAGTTCAAGGCTTAATGAATTGCCGGGCAACACCAGATCTTTTTGTACAATCCCATATATAAACCCAACTGTAAATCCATTAAAAATTAATTTATTTTCTGAAAAGGAAAGTTATCTTTTTGGAGTTACAAATTATGACTGCAGAGAAAATGCAACATTGTTATTTAGTCCCCGTATTTCCAAAGATGAATATGTACAGCAAGTATATGACTTAAAAAAGAAAATACAGAAAGGAATAATTTATGAAATAAATTTTTGTATGCAATTTATTTCTCAGGAATCGGATATCGATCCTTTATCCGTATATATTAAGCTTCAAAAACTTGCCAAAGCTCCCTATTCTAAATTAGTGAAGATTGAAGAAGATTTTATAATATCAGCAAGTCCTGAATTATTTTTAAAAAGAACGGGCGAAATTGTTGAAACAAAACCTATCAAAGGAACTGCCAGAAGATCTGCAGTTGCTTTAGAGGATGAAATGTTGAAAAAAGAACTCTTTAATAATGGAAAAGAACGCACCGAAAATGTTATGGCTGTTGACGTTGCACGAAATGATCTGTCGCGGGTTGCTGAAAAAGGAACGGTTAAAGTAAACAAACTTTATAATATTGAAACATACGAAACGGTTCATCACATGGTAAGCACTGTTAGCTGCAGATTAAAAAGAAATTTAACGTTTGACGAAATTATAAACGCAACTTTCCCGATGGCCAGCATGACCGGGGCGCCAAAAATAAAAGCAATGCAGCTTATTGATGAAACGGAAAATTTTGAAAGGGACTATTATTCAGGCGCCATGGGTTTTATAGAAAGTAACGGTGACTTTGAATTTTCGGTAACCATTCGGAGCATTTTTTACAATGTAAAAACAAAACGGGTTTCCATTGCGGTTGGCAGCGCCATAACACACTTGTGTGATCCTGAAAAAGAATATGAAGAATGTCTTTTAAAAGCGGGAGCCTTATTAAAAGCATTGAATGCAGAAATAAAAGTTTAATTAATTGCCCCTTAAAAAGTCTTTTTCAATTAAGACTTCAGGTACAATAATAATGAATTAACAAATTTGCACAAAAACTGTTCCTTTCTTTTTGCTTGACCAGAAAGAAAGGAAAACTCAAGGCTTCATAAAATTTCTCTAAACTCTTTTCGATGTTTAAGCAGAGTCGTGGAACTCGCCCATATGAAACCGTCTTGGCCTCGAACAGCCAGGCCTCCCACACTAGCTTTCTCAAAAGACCTGCATATAAAATTACTGTCTGTGGTGCGATAGTCTTTTTCGAACTCCTTTTAAACATCCAAAGAGTTTTAACTGGAAATTTTATGATGCCCACATTGTTAAGTCACGCGTTAAACATTCAGTCGTTCAACCAAATGCTATTTTCTGATCTTTTGCAGATATAGCAGCAAGACATGCTTGGCGGTTGGCGGCATTTTTAAGACAAATTGGTTTAATGGTAACGTCTACAGATTATTTGAGGTTTGATTAATTGCTGAGGTTATCACCTCTAAGTTCCCTGTACCGTTTCCTTGCCTCAACCACATAAATGCTTCCCGGATATTTTGTCAGTACCTCCTGATAAGCAGTTTTCGCTTTTTCCTTATCCATCAAAAATTTTTCATAAAGTTCTGCAAGTTTAAACTGGGCATCATCGCCATACAGTTCATCCGGAAAAAATTCGATAATATTTTTGTACATGGCTTCTACCTGTTCATACTTTCCAAGCTTTTGATAGATCTGAGCTTTCTTGTAATAAATATCATCACCTAAAGTATTGGTGTTGAATAATTGATTAATACTGTCCATGCGGGCAACAGCCTGGTCATACTTATGCTGAAGGATCATTAATTCGGCACTCGCAAAAAGTTTTAAGGGCAAATCATTGGTATCAACTCCAATGGCGTCGGTAATAATCAGACTTAAATCAAGCGCATCATTTGCAATTAATTTACTGGTAGCTCCTTTTAAAACATCCGCCTGAGTTTTTGCCCATTTAAAATCTCCGGCATAAAAACTCAGCTTTGCATTTTTAAATTTCGCTTCCTGCCCAATGGCTTCATATTTAAAATCTTTTTCTACCTGCGAATATAAAAGGGAGGCTTCCCAAATTTCACCTTTTATCAGGTAAATATCCGCGAGCATGGTTTTATATTCAGCTTTGGCAGTGGCATCAGCGCCCGACTCACCAATAAGATCCTGAAGTAAAATAACGGCAGTGCCAGGCCTGTTCAGATAGTAGGCTTCCAATGAGGCAAGGTTTTTTATTATCTGTGCCTTCATACTGCTGTTTTGATATTTGTCTTTAGCCTTGTTTAAATTAGCTTCCAGTAAAAGTAATTCTTCCTGTGCAGGTAATGGTTTTTGTGTAACCGATAGATATTCTACATTAAGAATATCAATGGATGCGGCATCATAATAAAGGTTACCGGAACCTTTTTCAATAATATATTCATAACAGCGTTTAGCAACATCCCAAATCTGGTTGCTTACGCAGATGCGTGCCAGTTCAAAAACCCGATGGCCATCTTCTTTTAATCGTTTATCTAACGCGCGCGACTGAACAAAAGCTCCGTCAAAATCTTTTTGTTGTTTTTGAATGAAAATTAAAAATTCGCTTAAAACTGTTTTTTCAGGGCTTTTTTGAATACGTTTTTGAAGTTCCTGTTTTAGTAAAGGATTTTTTATCCCGCCTTCCTCATCGTCATAACCCAGGGAATTTTGTAAATTGGTTTGTACGGTTATTAGTTCGGTGTCCCTGAACTCCAGCGCGTCAAGGTATTCGTTGATCATCGCTTTCAAATCGTTCTTGCGTTTGTAAATTTCTGCGCGCTCGTAAAAATAAGGATAGTCCGATGTTTTGGCTTTGTTATAGGTTTCTATCGCATAGTCATAAAGTTCATCCTCCACAAAAGTGTTAGCCAGTGACTGAATATAAGCCTGCATTGGAACAAGTTCTTTAATTGCTTTCTGATAGGCTTCTTTCTCTTTTTTGGGTTCGTTTTGCGCTTTATAAATGCGTCCAAGATAAACATACAGGTATGAATTAAATTTATTGGCCTTCAACTGTTTTTTGGTTATTTTTTCGGCCTTGGAATAATCTTTAACTGCCAATAAACTTTTGTAGTAATACGAATACCAGGTGTCAGGGTTCTGATCAAAAAGATCTTCAAAAAAAGTATTTGCCTTTTCAAATTCTTTTTGCTCGAAGTATTGCAGGGCCAGCTTATCGGCATTCTGGTTTTTTTGAGCCTGCAGATTTATGCCCGGAGCAAGCAACAGAAAGAGATAAATATATTTGAAATAGTTTCTCAAAGAGATACCTTAAAGATAACCTGATTTAAATAGTTGGCGAAGATTTTAGGAAAATTTGGTATACTAATTATTAAAAGCAAGCGACACTTCTTTGCCGTTGTCTTTAAATTCGAGCCGGTCGGCCAAATGTTTCATTAAAAAAACACCGCGACCATTTACTTTATCAAGGTTAGACGGATCGGTTGGGTCGGGAAGATTTTGGTAGTCGAAGCCCGGGCCCTCGTCTTTAATATTAAAAATAAGATGTTTTTCGTCGGTTTCAAATCCGATCTGAACATATTTATCAGGGTTATTCTGGTTGCCATGGTTTATGGCGTTATTAACCGCTTCTGTTACGGCTATCAGGATGTTACCATAACTATCTTCATTCACATTATAGATATGGCAAACATCATCTACCAATCGCTCTACAAGTCGTAAATTTTCCGCATTCGAATTAATTTTCAGGTTTTCTCCTTTAGCCGGCACCATTATTTATTTACAGTGTTAAAATATTTGTTGACTTTATCTTTATAATAAGGCGTTAAACTTGGGGGTACAGTATTTAACAACTCCATTTCTTTTTCCTTTAACCTTTTATACTCTAAAAACTGTATAGGGTTGCTTAAATTTTCACTTTTTGCTTCATTACTTTTCCTTTGTTCGTCCTGCTCCCTTTCGCGTTCCGCTTTCTCGCTTTCGAGCATGCGGCTCAGAATATCCTGCTGGCGTTTCATGGTTTCGTTGGTAATGTTCTTATTAACTATGTCTTTTTCAGTTTGTTCCATTAAATCCGTCATGTTTCCCCCCGGATTTTTGCCTTTATTCTTCATTTTATCCATTAAACCCTGCATCTGCCGGCGTAATGCTTCCTGCTGCGCCGCAAGTTTAGCCATTTGTTCACTATTGCCTGGCATCATGCCTGAGCCGGTATTTCCATTCTGGCCCATTCCACCGCCGGGCTTCTGACCTTTTTTATCACCGGGCTTATCACCAGGTTTCTCTCCCGGTTTCTGACCTTTTTCCAGAGCATCTTTTAATTGCTGAAGCTGTTGATTTAGTTGTTCCTGTAATTTACGCATGTTAGGCATGGCCGGACTTTGAGACGGCTTTTGCCCGGATCCGCTGCCGGGTTTCTTACACTTTCCGCTGCCTGGTTTAGAGCTTTGCTGCTGCTGTTGTTTCATTTGTTGCTGCATTTGCTCCAACGCTTCGTTAAGTAGAAGGGCCAGGTTATTAACGGATGTCATTGTGCTTTGCATTCGCATGGTGGCATCGCCGGTATTTCTTTCCGCAAGGGATTTAACCGTTTTATCCATGTTCATGTTAATGGCACTTATTTCGCGGTTAACCATGGCACTTATTTTAGGAGCGCGCTTACTTAAAGCCAATAAACTATCTTCAATAATTTTACTGTCGTCTTTTAGCTTGTTTTGTTCCTGCGGAATTTTAATATAAAGTGGATTGTCAATACGTGTTTTGGGCAATTGTTTAATAAGTTCTTCCTGAGCGAAAGAAAGATTAAGAAGGTTTTCGAGAATTTGCCTCAAAGCCTGCGCGTTTTCTTCTTCCTGTTGCTGTTCCGAAGATTCCATAGACTGCTCCATTTCTTCCTTCATTTCCTGCATTTTCTGACTTGCACTTTTCTGAGATTTTGAAGCTTCTTTTTTATTATTCTTATTCAGTTGCTCAGAACTGTTTTGCATTTCTTTTTCAATTTCTTTTTGCTTTTGTTCGTTTTTAGGCAAAGCGTTTGGCTCTTCCAGTTCGCTGTTTTTTTTCTCGAGTTCTTTTAGTTCTTCCTTTAAATTTTCAAAATCTTTTTTAATATCATCCTGCTTTTTTTCAAGCTCTTTGCTTTTTTCGTCTTTGTTTTTATTGTCCTTATTCTTAGTGTCCTTGTCTTCTTTTTTATTTTCAGTTTCCTTATTTAAATCATCTTCTTTCTTTTTAAGTTCGTCGAGTTTATCTATAGCCTGCTGCATCTTTTGCTGCACTTCCAGTTGTTTGAAGGCTTCAAGGTTTCGGTCGAGTTCTTTTTCAATATCCTTATTAGAAAGTTTCATCTCTTCAAGCTTTTGCTGAACTTCATTTTTATCCAACTTATCCAGCATTTTATTAAGCTCGTCAAATAATTTTTCCATTTCCGGAGTCATTACATTTTCAAATAATTGTTCCAGCTGTTTTTGTTTTTCGAGCAGGCTTTCATCATTTTGGGTAAATTCATTTTGCTGCTGGTTGTTCAATTGATTTTCCTGTTTAATTTCTTCAATTTTATTTTTCAGCTCGTTTTGTTTTTTAATTACATCCTCAATTTTCTTTTTTTCTTCGTAACCCAATTGTTTTTTATCTGTTATTTTTTTTGAAAGTTCATTTACGTCTTTTTGAAGCTGTTTTGCTTTTTTAATGCTTTCCTCCAGATCTTGTTTTATTTCGGAATTATTTTTTGAGGTATTTTCATTTATTTCGTCTAATGTAGGTGCCTTAAAGGTCATGAGCTGTGTTTTGGCCGACTTTGAACCATTAACTCCGTCGTTATCAAACACCTCAAAAAAGTATTCTATTTTATCGCCCGGTTGTAAATTAAATTTAGAGGCGTCGAGATAATAAAAATAAGGTTGTGAGATTTGGTCGCGTTTAATTGCTATTGGGAAACTTCCAGTGCTTTCATTTGTTTTTCCGGTAGAATCAATGCTGAATTTTTTATAAAAAAAATTAAGATGATTAAAGCCATAATCATCTTTAATCTGCCCGCTGAAATAAAGGTTTTTGATGTTTAATGAATCAGTGTTTTCACTTACATCGATGGAAGGATACTGGTCGGGAATAACATTAATACTGTAATTAACGGAGTCGGGGGCGATTTTTATGAATTGGTTGGAGGCTTTTATGGTGTAATTGTTACTGTTTAAAAAACTGCGCGAAAAGTTAAACTGATTCTCATTGTTTTTTGATGGATGTGCCAGGCTATCGCTAAATCTAAGTTGCAGCTTATCAGTGTTTCTTGTATTAAATGTCCAGTTTACTTTTGTACCTGCCGGGATCTGAAGGTCACCGCTGTTACTGAGACTTTCGTTAGCCTTGTGAAGATAAGCCGGATAGATTAACTGCAGGTTAAATTGCAGTAAAGAGGGCTTGGGTAAAACTTCCAGAGTGTATTCTTTTGAATTAAAACCCGCAGCGCCTAATTGAAAACCGGTGTTAGCCTGCAGGTTTTTAAATGTATAATTAAAAGTGATATTATTTTCCTTCTCAAGTTTATATTCAATACCCTTGATATTAATAAACACTTCATTTGGAATCTGCTCACCGGTAATTTTTACTTCGAGCTTAAAGTCTTGTGTTTGCAAGGCTTGCAGATTACTATTAAGAATATTGAACTTAAAAGGCATTTCTTTTTCATAATATGTTTGATAATGAAACAAGCGTGTGGTGCTTTTATGAATGATCTGGGGCCAGATTAAATAAATACCCATGAATAAAAAAATAACGGGTAACGTATATTTAAGATGTTTTTTATTTTCGTTTAAATTAATAGCCGAAACAAATGGAACAGGTTTTAATTCCGTTATTTTCTGGTTGATGCTTGCCACCAGAAGATCGCTGGAACCATGCAAGGCCTGGTTACTTTGCAGCTGAAGAACATTCAATAATTTATCCTGTACGTTTGAAAAATGATTTCCTATAATGCCGGCCGCCTGCTTGTGCGAAATGATTTTACCGATCTTATTTAATTTAAGCAATGGCACGGCAATGTAATTTCCTAAAACAACAAGGGTTGCTATTAAAAAAGTAAAAAAAAGAATAGTTCGCAGGGTAATACTTAATTCGCCAAAATACTCAAGGAGAATTAAACTTAAAAAGGCAGCAAGTAAAATGCCGCTTGAATAAATGACCCCCTTAATTAATTGATTTTTATAATACTTCCGGATAAATTCATCCAGTTTGTTAATTAATATGTTTTCGGAGGTAATCATTAATATAAAGATGCTGCAAGGGAAAAAATTACATAAACTAAAGATAAAATTAATTTATGTATTAAAGGCAAATATAACAGCGGGTAAAGGGGATTTGCTCATTAAATTTGTTAAAGAAACTATAAAGAAAAAATTGCAGGAACGTTGCTCAATAAACTACTACCGAATCCTTAAATCCGCAATAGATTCTGTTCTTATTATACTGCATCTTAAGACAGAAGCTGCCAGCGGGCATGCTTTTGCAGGCTTCTTCAAATAATTTAAAATTATAGCTGCAAAAACTGCTGTCTTTTTTAAAATAAATAACATCGTCGCTTACCAGAAAAGTTTTTATGTCCTTAACAGAAATAATTTTACTGAAAGCTCCAAACATATCAAAAACATAAATTCCGGTTTCGGGACTGTTTAAAAAAAGATATCCGTTATGTTCCAGCATGAAGTTTGGATTTATATCTGATCTCAGAATTTGTTTTAGATTTCCGGTAGAGGCTATTTTTTTAGAGGTTTCGTTAAAACGAATGAGTTCATTATTTTGTTTATTATAGAGCCAAAAGCCATTGTTGGCGCTGGCGCATACTAGGTCAGTTTGTTCGTAGCCAAGTTTTTCAAGTGATACAGGATCACTGGTTGCTGTCAGCTGGTTATCTAAAAAAACAATCTGCTGAAAATCGCGGTAATATAAAATCAGTTTTAAAGGGTTAGTAGCATCAACCGTGGTAATGGTTCCGAGTTGCAGGTTGCTATAACGAAGAAAGAATTTTCCGGTGGGAAGATATTTTATAAGCTCATCATCCTTTATGGTATAAATATTACCAATATTGTCCGTTGTAAAATTATCAAGTCTTGTTTTAATAACAATAGGGGAAGGCTGGTCCTTTCCAATAAAAGAACAAAATAAAATTCCAAAAAGTATGATTACAGGCCTGGCCAATGCATCACTAATTTACACAATTTAGTTTAACGTGCATTCATGCCTGTGGCGGGCACAACACTTATTTTGATAAATTAAGAATTTCTTCCAGTATTTTACGGTCGTTGCTTAAGCGCGGAACTTTATATTGTCCGCCAAGTTTATCGTTTGCTTTAAGCCATTTGTAAAAAGAATCGGAAGGAAGTTTTTTTACTTCAGGCAAATGCAATATAAAATTGTTGTAACGTTTGGCTTCATAATCGCTGTTTTGTTTTTTAAGCGATTCATCCAGTGTGGTAACAAAAAATTCGAAGTTAGAGGGTTCTTTTTCAAACTCAATTAACCACTCATGCGCGCCTGAATTATTTTGCATAAATACCGGAGCAACGGTGTAATCTTTAACAAGGGCCATCGTTTTTTCGCAGGCCATTTCAATGGCTTTGTCGGCATTGTGCACCATCAGCTCTTCGCCAAAAACATTAATGTTTTGTTTTGTTCTTCCCGAAATTTTGAAACGGTAAGGGTTAGTGCTTGTAAAATGAATTACGTCACCAACCTGGTAACGCCAAAGTCCGGCGTTGGTTGTTATGATCATGGCGTAATCGGTATTTACTTTCACATCTTCCAGGTGTATGGTTTTATCAAAATTACCGGCATTCCAATTGGCAAGATCTATAAATTCATAAAAAATGCCGTAATCAAGCATCAGCAGCATTTCATCGCTTTTTAACTGATCCTGTATTCCGAAGAACCCCTCTGATGCGTTATATAATTGTAAAAAATTTACTTTACTGTTATCGAATAATTTAATGAATTGTTCTTTGTACGGTGCAAAGCTAACGCCGCCGTGAAAATATACTTCGAGGTTAGGCCATACTTCATTAATTGTTTTAGCGTTTTTCTTTTCCAGAATTCTTTTCAGTAACACCAGCATCCAGCTCGGCACACCTGCCAGGCTTGTTACATTTTCGTTCATCATCGATTCAGCAATACGCTCCAATTTGCTTTCCCATTCATCCATTAAGGCAATGCTAACATCCGGACCACGGAAAAATTCTGCCCACATAGGAAGGTTCTGAATAATGATAGCGCTTACATCGCCATGAAAGGAATTGTATTCGCCAAAATGATCTTCTTTAAAACTTCCGCCCAGTCCTAAACTTTTACCTGAAAATAATTGAGTGTCGGGATTGTTATAACAATACAAAGTTACCATATCTCTTCCGCCATGATAATTACAGCCGTCGAGACTTTCGTTACTTACCGGTATAAATTTGCTTTTGTCGGTGGTGCCGCTGCTTTTGGCAAACCATTTTATTTCCGTGTTCCATAAAAGATTTTGTTCTCCTTTACGGGTTCGCTCAATGTATGGTTTTAAAGATTCATAATCATTAACCGGCACTTGAGATTTAAATTGTTCGTAATTTTTAATGGTAGAAAATCCGAATTTTTTACCGTACTCTGTATCTTTGGCATCGGAGAGTAAAGAATGCAACCACTCCTGCTGAACATCTATCGGGTATTTAATAAACAGTTCGATCTGGTGCATTCGTTTTTTAAGAAGCCAGCTTGCTATGGAATTTATTATTGCCATTTTGTTGGAATTGAATTGAACCGCGGATTAATTTCTTATTTTCTAAAAGCGTTAATCAGTTCATTAAGTCCAAGCGCGTTCAAACACATTTCTTTTGTCAGCATACCTTTTCTGGCGGCGTACACACCATAATGCATGTCGTTAAAACCTTCCTTATGATGCGCGTCGGGGTTAATGGAAATCATAACGTTTTTTTCCATACAATAATTAATCCATCTCCAATCAATATCCAGGCGGTAAGGATGGGCATTTAATTCCACATGAACCCTGTTAGCAGCGCAGGCGTCGATCACTTTTTTGTGGTTAATGGGGTATCCGGGACGAGCTAATAAAAGTCGTCCCGTAGGATGCCCGATAATGCTTGTATAAGGATTTTCAATGGCCTT
>JAOQAF010000015.1 GCA_025963735.1 Bacteroidota bacterium | reverse complement strand
TTTAACACTTACAGTAATTTGACCTTTAGAAGTAAATTTTATAGCGTTGCTTACAAGATTTAAAATAATCTGGTGCAAACGCACCGGATCGCCCACCAATACATCCGGAATATTGGAATCGTAATTCTTAACCAGGGCAACATTTTTCTGCATTAATTTGGTTTCAAATAAATGAAGCATCGACGATATGGAATCGTACAGTTTAAAAGGAATTTGTTCAAAGGTCATTTTCCCCGCTTCAAACTTGGCAAGATCCAGTATGTCGTTAATGAGTACAATTAAGGCGTCGCCCGAAACTTTAATTGCGTCAAGGTATTCTTTTTGTTTTTCATCCAGTTTTGTTTTAAGAACAACTTTGGTAAAGCCAATAATGGCATTTAACGGAGTTCTTATTTCGTGACTCATGTTGGATAAAAAGGCCTGCTTTGCTTCCACGGCTTCTTCTGCCAGTTTTTTATCACGTTCGGCATTACGGCGCGCTTCAATTAGTTCTTTTTCAAAACGTTTTTGCTCGGTAATTTCTCTGGCAACTTCTGAAATTCCTTTAATTTTTCCGCTGGCATCTTTAATCGGTGACACTGAGATGGAAACATTTATAATTTCTCCGTCTTTTCTTTTTCTTAACGTTTCATACTGTTCAATGTATTCGCCCTGCTCAATTTTCTGAATTATTGTATTTTCTTCGTTTATTTTGTCCGGGGGAATAATGATGGAAATGGGTTGGGAGATAGCCTCTGCGGCTGAATAACCAAATATTTTTTCGGCGCTTTTATTCCACACCTTTATAACACCATCCAAACCTTTGCTTATAATGGCATCATTTGATGACGTAACAATAGCTCCGAGATGAGCAGTTTGTTCTTCTACCGTTTTCTGGGTAGTGGTATCGCGTAAAACAATCACTGCCTCGGTTGGATTACCATCCTCATCCTTGCTGGCTAGTCCGCTCAAATGAACTTCAGTAGTGCTTTCGCGACAAATTAATTCAAGTGGAATGTTATTTACCGAACCGTTCAAAAGTACGGTTTGTAAAACTTTGGATATTTTTTCGGGCTCGGTGAAATACTCAGAAAGCGCGCTGTTAATAAGCTGACCGTGCTCTATTCCGGTTAAGTGAACAACAGCTTCGTTTGTATCTATTATTAGTCCTTCAGTATTTATGATAACTAAGGGATCGGCATTTATTTCAATCAGAACGCGGTATTTTTCTGCGTTTGAATGAGGTGTCAATGCTTTTTTAGTTAAGCTCATAATTGTTTAATTATACTCATTTTAATAATATCCGAACCGGCATATTTTACCCTGTCCTTAAATTTTACCATAATGGGTTTAATAATACTAAATTACTTTAAATGTGTAGCAGGGTAAATAATATTCGGTAAAAGGGGGGTTTATATAGGTACAAGACTTTAAAAAGTAGCTTTAAAGTATAAAAGATAGCCTGGGAACCTCATGTTTAAGCGTATGAATCGCTGTAGTAGTGGGCTAATGGCACAATATTTTTGCTCTGATTATTATAAGTCTGAATATTTACACTAAAAACTCCATATTATGAAAGCTGATTTAAACATACAACAAGAGATAAGAGAAGAACTGAACCGTGAAGCTGCTATGGTTGGATCGGACATTAAAATTCTAATAAATAACGGAGAAGTTATCCTTGAAGGGGTAGCGGATTCGTATGCCAAAAAAATTGAAACGGAGCGTGCCGCCAGAAGAGTGGACGGTGTTAAGAAAGTTATAAATAACATCGTTTTAAAAATGAGCGCAATCCGGTCTGACGCCGATATTAAAAAAACGGTATTAAAGGTTATTACCTGGAACAGTTGCATCGACGAAAATAAAATAAAGGTTAACGTAAACAATGGTGTGGTAACTCTTGAAGGAGAGGTTGACCATGACTATCAAAAATCCAAAGCCGTATTTTTAACCGAAGATATTGTTGGGGTAGTATCGGTTATAAATAAAATACAGGTGAATCCTTCCTTTGAGAGCGCCGGTAGAAAATTATCTGCTTAAAATATTCATTTTAAGATTACAATATCTTTAACTTAGCCTTTTAAAAATAGTGCCACTGTTTTAAAGAATGGTTGTAGAAAATTCGAGTTATATTTCGGAGGTAATTACTGGTCGTATTTGCAAAGTAGCTTTAAGGCGTGACGGGATTTTACATATAGATATCAAAGCCGATGAATCTTTTGTGGAAAATGATTTTCATGAGATCATGGATGCCGCTTACAGTATTGGTAAAGGAAAAAAATTCTATAATCTTATAACAGTTGGTGCCTACACAGTACCTGATCATCAGTCACGGGAATTATCTACTCATAAAAGCGGCAGCATCTATAAATTGGCTGACGCCTTTGTTATTCATTCGTTTTCGCAAAAACTGGTGGCTAACTTTTACATGAATTTTCATAAACCTTATGTTCCTACGCGGTTTTTTAATTCGGTACAACCTGCCTTAGAATGGCTGAAGGAACAAAAAATAAATCAACAAGAAATTATTTAAATTTTAAAATAATAAGACAGGGTTCCTAATGTACGGATTTGAATCAATTCATAAATCTTAATTCAAATTGCATACCTGTATTATCTTTTACAAATTTAAATTCGCCATTCAATTGTTCAACAAATGTTTCAATGAGAGTTAAACCTAACGACTCTCTTTTTTCCCCACTCAAATAGTCAAAACCTACCCCGTTATCCTTGTAAATAAAGAGATACCCTTCTTTTGCCGCACTGAATTTAATGATAATCTGGCCGGAGTTTTTAAATGTAAAAGCGTGTTTATAAGAATTACTTATTAACTCATTTATAAGTAAAGCGAAAGGCATGGCCATGGTCATTTCAAGATCAATGGATTCAATGTGAGATATAATTTCAATGTCTTTGTTTTTGTCAGATAAACTTAATTTTACAAATTCAATCAGTTCAAGAGTATAAGACCGGAGGTTAACCTCTTTAAGAGTTTTGTTTTCGTAAAGCTTTTCGTGCAGTATGGCTATTGACTTTATCCGGTTCTGACTTTCTTTAATCAGGCGGATGGTGGGGTTATCTGTGAGGTATACACCCTGAAGTTCAAGTAGGCCATGAATAACTGCGAGATTGTTTTTTACCCGGTGGTGAATTTCAGATAAAAGAATTTCTTTTTGAGCCAATGATTCCTTAGCTTTTTCTTCAGCATCCTTACGGGTAGAGTTTTCTTCTGAAAGGAGGTTTTTCTGCTCTTCCAATTGTGCGTTTTTAAAAACAAGTAAAGAGTTTATTGTATTATTATTATGTAAAAAGTAAAGGGATAGCGTAATCAAAATAAAAATTGCGCAGGCAAAGTTAAAGGTGTAAAAAGCGTTTTGAGCTGCAGGCGAAAGTTGCAATATGCTTATCTGAAAATGTTTTCCTAACACCATAATTAAAATAAAATTTGCAATGTAGGATAGCATTACTAATGCTATTAATTTTATATTTTTTGTATCAAAGGCTGTGAGAACAATAAGAGGCGATGTAAACAAGTAAAGATGGATCCCGGAATTAAATCCGAGATATATAGAAAAAAACAGAACACAATAATTGGTGTTAATTATAATAAGAATACTTGAAAGGGTAAAAAGCTTTAATTTGTTAAGCCCTATGGCAGCTACAAAAAGAACAATGCCTGTAACTATGGCTGTTAAAGGTAGGTACAATGCTTTACTTAAGAAAAATACAACATACATGAGCGAAAAAAGCGCGCAAAATAAAGCGAGTTTATTGCGGGTAATAAGCTTATCAGAAAAAGTATGTGTTTGTGTTTGACACACCCCTGAATTTATAACCAGGTTCCAGATACCAACCTTATTCATTCTCTTGTATTTTTAAATTTTTGGAGATACAATTGTTACTTAAAATCTATAATTTAATTGGCAGGAACTATTTGTTTATATAGACGGTAGAAATGTTTATATTTTTATTTTTTAACTTGCTTTATTACGCTAATTTCTTTTTCAAATTTTCCAAATAACCGGTCCATGCTCCCGAACAGCCGTTATAACATTCAAACTGAGGAATAAGTCCTTTATGTGTAAAAGTTATCTTTGTTTTTGTTCCCTCTTTAGAGATATCAAAGCATAGCCGTGTATTAATCCATTCACCAGGATTATTAAGAAAGCTAAGTGTACCGTCAGTCACTAACCAAACAATTTTTTTATTGGGTATTAGTTCAATCAGTTTTTGGTTTGAATAATGAGCCCCATTGCCTGCTGTGAAAACAAATTCGTCATTCAGGTGACTGCTTTTTCCGTTTATAGATTCTCCGTACAATCCTGACCACCATTGGTTGATATCTAATAACAAAGCAAAAACAGTTTCCGGTGTTTTTGATGATTTAAAACTAAAACTAAAATCCTTTTGACTCATATTTTTTATGCAATTAAGTTATTGACTTTATTTCTTTTCTCTCCGGCTCTACCGAAAAAAACGGGAGCTTCAATTATACAATGAAACCCACGCTTAATGAATGAAACGGGTTGAAGTCCTTTGACTAATTTATGTAATTTTTTTATTTCCTCCTCCAAGAAAGTTTGTTCCTAACCCGGGGGGAAAAATCTTTAACCAAATAATTCTTGACCACTTAAAGTTTTTATAGGAAAATACAGTTATTACTCCAATAATTAATCCGGCTACCAAATTAAAAGAATAAATACCCAATATAAATCTACAAACTAAGAATGTAAGGATTCCTAATGCTACTGCAAAACCGTAGCTAACATACATAGCTCCGAAAAAGTAACCCGGTTCTCCATTAAAATCTTTGCCGCAACTGGTACAGTTATCATTAATTTTAGGCATTTGAAAAAGGAATTTTTTTTTCTTAAAAACTTTTCCTTTTTCACAAAATGGACATTTTTCCTTTACAATATTTATCCACAAATTACTCATTTTTACCTCCTTTTTTTAGTTTCTTTCTAGTATACAAAGATCACGAACTATATTGAATTAATATATAACACAAGTCTCCAATAATAGCACAAAAAGGACAATTTATTATATTTGAGTCATGAAAAATCTACCTGTCTTAAATATTAAAAAGTTTAGCACAAATGCTGACTCCTTTTATGTAGACTACTTGTCAAATCATCTAAAAAAACACCATTTTATTCACCATCCTCATAAGCACGACTTTTTCCTTTGTGTTGTTTTTATCAAAGGTCAAGGACAACATGAAATCGATTTTAAAACCTATAATGTAAAGCAAGGAAGTGTTTTTTTCCTTAGTCCGGGACAGATGCATAACTGGAAATTATCTTCCGACACGGAGGGTTATATTCTTTTTCATACAAAAGAATTTTATGAGCTCCATTATAGAAACTGTAAGGTCCAAGATTATCTTTTTTATGCTTCTTTGTATAATACACCTTGTTTAACCGTGCCATTAAAAAAATTAAAAGAAGTAAATGATTTTTTTGAATTAATGATTAGTGAATTTAAAGAGATCTTGCCTTATAAAACCAGTAAATTAGCATCTCTTTTAGATTTGATTTATATAAATTTATCCCGGTTGTATTTCCCTGGAGAACCCTTCAATAATACTAGTACCGGCTATCTTGTTAAAATAAGAAAACTTGAAAGTTTGATTGATATTCATTTTAAAGAGAAGAAATCACCTGCTATTTACGCTGAATTATTAAACATTACTGGTAAGCATTTAAATAGAATGGTAAAAGATACTTTAAATAAAACAGTCTCAGAAATGATTGCAGATAGAATAATTCTTGAAGCGAAACGGTTGATAGCCCAACATAAATACTCCATTTCTCAAGTGGCTGATGAATTAGGCTATTATGATCGCTCTTATTTTAATCGTTTTTTTAAGAAACATGCAAAGCTGACTCCACATGAATTTGCAAAAAATATTTTAAAAAAATAAAAGTATGATTCCATAAGTTGGCTAAGTAGTTAAATTAATTCGAAATTTAAGAGAAATAGATCGCAAGAAAAACCCCTGATAATTGTTATTTATCAGGGGTCGGCGTTATCCCGGTACCCAGGAGGAGACTCGAACTCCCACGTCTTGCGACATATGCACCTCAAACATACTTGTATACCATTCCAACACCTGGGCGCGTCTGCAAAGGTGCTAATAAAAATTAAATTGATAAAATATAAAATCATATTGTAGAGTGAGCTCTACAAAAAAATACTATTTCATGTTAATTAAAGTGGAATGAAATTTTAAGTATAGAAGTGTAATAAACACATTATGGCGAAATACTCAAAAAAAGCGGGCGAAAAAGTTAAGGAAGCTCTTCACGAAATGAAGCAGGGCAAATTAAAAAGTGGAGGCTCCGGTAAAAAAGTAAAAAGCAGAAAGCAAGCAATTGCTATCGGCCTTTCCGAAGCCCGGGCTGAAGGTGCAAAAGCACCGAAGAAATCTAAAAAAGCGTCTGCAAAAAAGGCTGCTAAGAAAAAAGCCTCACCTAAAAAGGCAGCAAAAAAAAGTGCGAAAAAATCTGCCAAAAAAAGCGGTGCTAAAAAAAATAAACCAATAAAAAATAAATAACATCATGGAAACAAAAACATCAATAAACTCGTTGATTATTATTAATAATGACCGGTACGAAGGCTACAAAAGAGCCGCGGAAGAAACCAAGGACGCTGATCTGAAAGCTTCTTTTACAAAATACAGTTTACAAAGTAAAGGTTTCGGTGAAAGCCTTCGACCTTTCGCGGATACCGACGAACAACCTAAACAGAATGAAACTACCAATTCAGGAAAATTATACAGGGTTTGGATGGATGTGAAAGCCGCAATGACCGCTAACGATCGAAAAGCTATCCTTAATTCATGCGAATTTGGGGAGGACGTTGCTAAAAAAACCTATGACGAAGTACTTGAGCATGCAGAGGATGTTCCGGCAGAAGTTTTGGATATTATCCGTAAACACCGTGCCGAATTGCAAAAAGCACATGATGAAGTAAAAGCGCTGCGCGACGCCGCTATTTAATATTGGTTTTACATCATAAATTTAATCGTTATGAAAACGCCCATTAAACCAGGTAAATCTTCTCCTGCAAAAAAAGGCGGAAGCAAGAACGGAGATAAAAACATTAGCAAACCTAAAAAACCGGGATCTGATCCTGATCAAACACCGGAAAAGGAAGTGCCATCCCCGCCCGTTGCCAAACCTGATACGCAGGGTACACAATAAATTAAAAGCCAAAGAATTATGTTCTTTGGCTTTTTTGTGTTTGTATGATTCATATTTAAGAGTAGGTGCCTGTTTTCCAGTCATTTAAATAAGTCCTTTTGTTAGATGCAAAAGTCTGAACTGAAACATAATTGCTTATGTCTCTTTAAATTTGCGGGTAATGAATAATTTAGTATATTTGTGCCCCTGTTCAAAGCCGCTGTTTACACAAGGTAAAGTATGCATTAACAGTAAATTAATTAAAATTTTTAATAAAATGAGCCTTTTATTAGACTACGTAAAAAAACAATTAGCAACTGAAACTAAACACCCAAAGTTTAAAGCTGGTGATACAATTACTGTATCCTACAAAATTAAAGAGGGTGAAAAAGAGCGTATCCAGCAATTTACCGGTGTAGTTATACAGCGTAAAAATGAAAAAGCTACCGCTTCTTTCACAGTTCGTAAAATGAGTAATGGAATTGGCGTGGAGCGTATTTTTCCTACTGCTTCACCTTTTATAGATAAAATTGATTTAAATAAAGTTGGTGTGGTTCGTCGCGCCAAGTTATTTTATCTTCGTGATCGTACCGGTAAAGCCGCACGTATCCGCGAAAAGATTCAGAATAACAAGGAAGCTTAATCAACACTCCTTTAAAAGGCTGGTTTTAAACCAGCCTTTTTTATTATGTTAAAATCATTCCAAATTCGCCAAAAATCTTAATTTTGTTTTAAGTTATGACAATGGATATAAAATCACAGTTAATTGAAGTTTTAAAAAAAGAAAATTATACATTTTCGCAATTAGCTGAGTATTTAAATATGAGTGAACATAATTTAACGGAGGCTTTAAACAATAAAACATTAGAATTAAGAAACCTTGAACTCATTTCGAAGGCATTGAGGGTTCCTCTTTACAGTTTTTTCCGCTCGGGCGATATATCCATCAATTATAATGAAAAACCTTATTATATCAATAAACTATGGACCGGCGACGATACTATTAAAGACGCCGGACAGTTAAATGATGAAATTGGCCTTCTTAAGGAAATTATTACCCTTAAGGAAAATCAAATTAGAAAGATCAAAAATTGATTGTGTTTCCACTCCCTTATTATTTATTAATTTTGCTGCCTACACATGGTATCTGATCTGTTAATTACTTTATTACTTGTTTTGCTAAACGGTTTTTTTGTAGCGGCAGAGTTTGCCCTTGTAAAAATCAGGGCCTCGCAGCTTGATCTTAAAGCCAAAAAAGGGAGCAGCAGGGCCAAACTTGCCAAATCTATGATTGAAAAGCTTGACGCGTATTTGTCGGCTACTCAGTTAGGAATTACTCTCGCATCCCTTGCCCTGGGAGCCGTGGGTGAAGGGGTTATCTCTCAAATTGTCGAAAGATTCTTTTTGTCTTCCGGCGTCTCCGAAGCTACTATACATAGTATTTCATTACCAATAGCATTAGGACTGCTTACTTTCTTTCATGTTACCCTTGGTGAGCAAATTCCGAAAATGATAGGCATTAAATATTGTCTCCCTACAATACTTATTATTGCCTGGCCTCTGCGCATATTCTATTTTATTTTCAGTCCTTTTATTTGGTCGCTTAATAAAACATCTAATTTAATTCTGCGAATAGTTGGCATTAAAAAACTTGGAGAAGAAGATGTGCATACGGAAGAAGAATTGCGCCTTATTTTAACTGAAAG
>JAOQAF010000005.1 GCA_025963735.1 Bacteroidota bacterium | reverse complement strand
TTAAAACAGATAACATAGGGGCTTCATATGATGAGATGAAATCAAATGATGTACACATGCTTAGTGATATTGTTGTATCGCCAATTGGGAAAAAACATTTTTATATCGAAGATCCTTTCGGTAATTTATTCGAAATAATTGAAGAAGACACCTGGTTCGGAAAAGGAAGTTCACACACCGGCGGACCCATTGGAATGGTTATAGGAGTATGTGATATCGAAAGGTCAATAAATTTTTATTCTTCTATTTTAGGGTATGATTCCGTTTTATATAAAGGGGAAGATAATTTTTCGGACTTAGCATTTTTCCCCGGTGGAACAAAAACTTATAAACGAGCCATCTTAACGCACAGCAAACAGAGGCTGGGTCCGTTTTCAAAATTATTTGGAAGAAGTTATATTGAACTTATAGAGGCAAACAATTATAATCCTAGGAAAATTTTTGAAAACAGATTTTGGGGTGATTTGGGTTTTATTCATTTATGTTTTGATATTAAAAATATGAAAGCCCTTGAACATGCTTGTGAAGCCAAGGGGCATCCTTTCACTGTTGATGGTGGGGCAGGATTTGAAATGGGCGAAGCGGCCGGACATTTCACTTACATAGAAGATCCTGATGGTGCGCTTATTGAATTTGTTGAAACACGTAAAATACCCATTCTAAAAAAGTTGGGTTGGTATCTTGATCTCACCAAGCGCGCTCCGGAAAAGCCCTTGCCGGACTGGATGCTCAAAGCGCTTAAGTTCAACAGAAAAAAAATCAAATGAACATAGGTTTATTTTTTGGTTCCTTTAACCCCGTTCACATCGGTCATCTGGCCCTTGCGAATTACATGTTATGTTATACACCGATGGACCAGGTTTGGTTTGTTGTCAGTCCTCACAACCCTTTTAAAGAAAAGGCCGGGCTTTTGCATCAAAATGACCGTTTGCATTTAGTAAACCTTGCGCTGGACTTTCATCCAAAAATAAAAGCAAGCAATATTGAATTTGATCTTCCCCAACCGTCCTATACTATTCATACACTGGCGCATCTCCGCGAAAAATTTCCCGAGCACACTTTTAGTTTAATAATGGGCAGGGATAATTTACAAACGTTCGATAAATGGAAAAACTACGAAGAGATTTTAAGATTGTGTGAAATATATGTTTATCCGCGTGTTGGAAATTTTTCTTCAAAGTTTGATGAGCATCAGCGTGTTCACATCACGCAAGCACCCATCATAGAAATATCTTCCACCTTTATCCGGAATGCGATAAAAGAGAAAAAGGACATTCAGTATTTTATGCATCCCAAAGTATGGGAGTATCTGGATGAAATGAATTTTTATAAGAAGTAAAGCAGCGCCTTATAGTTTAGATACAAACTCTACAATGAGTTTAAATACATCCACGTAATCTGTTAGCGGCAATGTTTTTTCTACATCATAAATATCATGATAGGCTTTTACTCCGCCAAGAGTATAAATAAAAAAGCAGGGCACGTTAGCTTCTGTAAACCAGTAATGATCACTGTTATGCGCTTTGCCTCTTTTTTTTATTTCTGCTACAAGTTTTTTTTCAGAATTAATGAGGTTAAGAAGTTCAAATTGTTTTTGATGAATTGTACCGTTAACCACCATAATTCCTTCATCACCCGTTCCTAAAAGATCAAGATTGATAAGAAATTTTACTTTACTGAGATCCAAGGTTTTATTGTCTACAAAATACTTGGAGCCTAGCAAGCCTGCCTCTTCACCTGCAAAAAAAACAAACACAGTTTTATATTTAGGAGGGTATTTGGTGTAATATTTTATAAGGTTAAACAAAACACTTACTCCGCTTGCATTATCATTGGCTCCCGGAAAATATACTTTTTTTCCTAAGCCTCCCAAATGGTCGTAGTGAGCCGAATATACGATCATTGAATCGCTCTTTTCTTTCCCTTCAATAAATGCGCAAACATTTTTATTAATGTATTTAGTGAGTACTTTATTTTGAATATTTATTTCGGCTGTGCTTATCTCGCCAACTATTTTATTATTAAGAAGTTCAACGGAACAATAATCTGCCGCTTGAGTTGCCACACCAAAAGTTAATTTCTTTTTAAGAGAAACAACAAGTGGCACAGTGCCGGAAGATGAAATATACGTTACCGAATCTTTTTTATCGAGTTTAAATTTCCCTTTCAAGCCAGCGCTTTCAGGGCTAATAATATAATCTTCACCGGGTTTTAAAAGTTTATTATTGATTTTAAGAGATATTTTATCAGGAAAGGTGTTCACATTAAAATCAAACCATTGAAAATAACCTGTCTCAAATAAAGGTTTGGCTTTTAAACGGGTGAGTTCGCCTGATATATATTTAGCTGCGCCATCCAGTCCGTTATTAAGATATCCTCTGCCGAAAAATTCCTTTGAAGTTAATTTTTTTATTATTGACCGGGCGTAAACGGTATCCTGAGCCTGATGCGAGAAGAACGAAAAAATGAAAAACGGAACAATAAAAAGAAACCGCATTTAAACGAACCGCTTTTTAACCAGAGAATAAAAATAAATCACTTCTTCAGAATTGATTTCCCATTCATAAAGATCTTTAAGTGAATTTAAATACAAATCAGTCTCGGCCAGTGTGTGCAAGCCATTCAATTGTTCCAATGCGATATTATATTCGGCATTGTTTTGCTTAAACAATTCATTTATAAAACGAAACTTGTCGTTAATGCCAATGGTTAAAGGTGCAGGTGTTTTAGCGGACTGCTGAATTGTTTCTTTTACAGGTGTTGGCGAAGAATGAAGTTTATCTGTTGCTTTTTCAATGTAAGTTATTTCGGGCTGCTTATTTTCAACTTTTTCTTTTTCGCTTACTTTTGAATGGATATTAAAACTGGGAGAAATTTCTTTTTCCTTTTTTTGAAATTTATAAATTGCCAGGCACTCTTCAAGAGCGTTGATCTGATGCTGCAGGGTTTCGCAATCATTCACTGAAGGCTGTATGTTTTCTTCCATGAACAACTCTAAAGTAGAAGTAAGATCTTTAACCTGAGATTGAATTTTATGTAATACTTTTTCAAGTGCCATTCTGTGAATATATACTATTAAATTTAGTTTGATTTTATTACACCTTAGCTTACATTTAAGCTTTGTTTTGAACGCTTTTTAAACAATGTTTTTAGAAAACAACAATTCGCAACGTAAACGGGGATGGGTGGAGGTGATCTGCGGAAGCATGTTCTCCGGCAAAACCGAGGAGTTAATCAGGCGTTTAAAGCGTGCGCAATTTGCAAGACAAAAAGTAGAAATATTTAAGCCTGTTATTGATACGCGTTATCACGAGTTGAAAGTAGTGAGTCATAACGGTGTTGAAATTATGAGTACTCCCGTGCCCTCAAGCTCAAATATATTATTAATGGCAACAGATGTAGATGTTGTAGGTATTGATGAAGCACAGTTTTTTGATAATGAACTGCCTTATGTTTGCACTGAGTTGGCAAAGCGGGGCATCAGGGTAATTGCTGCTGGTCTTGATCTTGACTATACAGGAAAGCCATTTGGGCCCATGCCCGAGTTAATGGCGGGTGCCGAATACGTTACAAAGGTACACGCGATATGCATGAACTGTGGTGAACTGGCTTATGTAAGTCATAGGAAAACCAATGAGCAAAGTCTTGTTGTTTTAGGTGAAACCGATAGTTATGAACCTCTTTGCCGTGCCTGCTTTAATAAAAGTTTTATTTCCAAATAATGTATACTCTTCTTCAAATTGCTCAAATCACGGGTTCTGAATTGGCAGGAAGAATTAACTATCCTGTTAGCTTTTTTTTAACCGACAGCCGCAGCATTGTTGACCAAACCGAAGTTTTGTTTGTTGCCATTAAAACTTCTAAAAATAACGGTCATAATTATATAAGATATCTTATTGATAAAGGAATTACTTCTTTCCTTGTTCAGAAAGATGAGGTGAACATTTATGCGTTTGATCTGAATGCGATTTCATTTATCATCAGTTCTGATCCTTTAAAAGACTTACAGGTGTTAGCCTCGCACCATCGTAAACAATTCGATATCCCCGTTATAGGTATCACTGGAAGCAACGGGAAAACGATGGTAAAAGAATGGCTCTATCAGCTTTTAAAAAAAGATCATACCATTTGCCGCAGTCCAAAAAGTTTTAATTCTCAGTTAGGTGTTCCATTAAGTGTTTTAAATTTAAATCACTCTCATACCCTCGCGATTTTTGAAGCCGGTATATCTTTACCCGGTGAAATGGATAAATTGGCCGCAATTATTGATCCAACCATAGGTATTGTAACCTCAATCGGTTCTGCGCATGATGAAGGTTTCGATAACCGCCAACATAAAATTGCTGAGAAGTTAAAACTGGTCTCGGCCTGCGAAATAATTATTGTTAACGGATTAAATGAAGTTGAAATACCTTTGGATATCAGAAGTAAAACGATTTCCATCTCCTCAAAAGAAGAGTCTGATGTGGTATTCAAAATGGAGAATAAAAAGTTATTGGTTAATACAAGGCGGCAAACATTAGATCTTGAGATCCCTTTCACTGATGAAGCGTCGATTATTAATACCGCAACATGTACCGTTACTCTTTTAGAATTAGGGATAAAACCTGATGCCATAAAAGATCGGATTAAATTATTACAACCTTTGGCCCTCAGGCTCGAAATAAAAAACGGTATAAATAGCTCTCTGATAATTAACGATTATTATAATTCTGATTTAGATTCTTTGAAAATTGCTCTGAGTTTTTTGCAGCAACAAAACAGAAAACCAAACAAGGCCATTATAGTTTCAGATATAGAACAGTCAGGTATGTTAGACAGCCGGCTATATAAAGATGTTGCCGGATTAATTGCTGATAACAAAGTTGATTTTCTTGTGGGAGTTGGACAAAAAATATCCTCCTTTCGTTCTTATTTTAAGAGTGGTTCTTTATTTTTTGAGAACACTGAAGATTTTATCCGAAATTTTAAAAGCATTGATCACCGTTTCAGCCAATCCACTGTGCTTCTGAAAGGTGCACGGAGCTTCGGATTTGAAGCAATAGGTAATTTACTTCAGCTAAAGAGCCACGATACCGTTCTTGAAATTAATCTCAATAAACTGATAGAGAATGTGAACTATTACCGCTCATTACTACAGCCTGATGTTAAACTGATGTGCATGGTAAAGGCCATGGGGTATGGGGGCGGCGGAAGCGAACTCGCAAAAACATTACAGCACATTGGTGTTAACTATCTTGCAGTGGCTTATGCTGATGAAGGAGTGGAGCTTCGACAATCACAAATAAATCTGCCCATCATGGTTATGAGTCCGGAATCGGATGCGTTTGAAGATATTATTAATTACAGACTCGAGCCAGAGTTATATAGTTTTAATTGTCTGCAGGAATTCGTTGCCAGGCTCGATAAAATGGGTATTGCCGAAGCATACCCTGTGCATTTAAAAATTGATACGGGTATGCACAGGCTTGGCTTTGAAGAAGAGGACTATGATAAATTAGTGTCAGTCATAAAAAACACAACTCAGCTTAAGATCCAAAGCGTATTTTCTCATTTGGCCGCTTCCGATAACAGCAACCTCGACGATTTTACGCGGGAACAGATAAATAAATTTACTTCGGTGTGTAAGAAACTTGAAGATAATTTGCCTTATTCATTTATTAAACACATTTGTAATTCAGGTGCTATAACCAGGTTCCCGGAGGCGCATTTTAATATGGTACGCCTGGGTATTGGCATGCATGGAATAGGCGTAAGTGAAGAGGAACAAAAACATTTGCGAAACGTTAGTTGTCTTAAAACAAAGATCTCTCAGATAAAGAAGGTGTCAAAAGGCCAAACCATTGGCTATAACCGAAAAGGAGTGACAACACTTGATACAACTATCGCCATTATTCCGATTGGTTATGCCGACGGTTTTAGCCGCGCGTTAAGCAATGGAAATTTTGGAGTGTATATTAAAGGAACATATTGTAAAACCATCGGTAATGTTTGCATGGATATGTGCATGATTGATATAACGCATATTAATTGCAATGAACAGGATGAGGTTATAATATTTGAAAATATTTCCCATCTCAACTCAATGGCTGAAGCTATGGGAACCATCGTTTATGAAGTTCTAACAGGGGTGTCGGCACGCGTTAAGCGGGTGTATGTGCACGAGTAATTGTCCCGTTGCGGGTATAAGTATACGCCCAGTAAATTAATACAAACTGTAAAAAAAAGCGCGCAATTGAAATAAATAATGTTGGCTGCGCATCTTTCATCATTTGAATATGAACAGGCATAAAGGCAACTAACATAGCTATAATTAACCAGGCCGCCACAGACCTGGTTTTGTTGAAAATAAGTAAAATTCCCAGAATAATTTCAATGATGCCGCTTGCAACAATCAGTACAAAGTGATAAGGGATATATGAGGGCATTATTTTTAAATAAAATTCAGAATTAATAAAATGATTGCATCCCGCTAAAATATATAAAACAACCATTACTATTAACAGACCTTTTCTTAACATCAGAATTTCATTCCTAATAACAGGCTAACATGAATGGCACTGGTATATAGCGAAGTAGCCGAATAATTTTTTTGAAAATAATAAGGTGAAAATCCATATTTGAGATTTGCTTCAATAAAAAAACTAGTGTTGGAATTATTTACACTATTTTTTTGCCATCCTGCACTTAGACTAACAAACGAATTTATTTTATTATAAAACAGCGGGTTTTTAAATTTAAGATCTGCATTATCACTCTTAATGTTATTACCATTTTGGGTGATGTTCAATTTGGCGGGAAGTAAATACCTGAGGTGATAACCAACCATAATATATGGACTAAATAAACTATTGTTTTCGCGGGTAAACGAAAATTTCATTTGCAGGGGAAGATCTATCTCCTGAATAAACACCGAATAGTCGTATGGAAATGTCTTGTCGTAAATTTTTATACTGTCAGGATTAAAATAATAGGATTTGAAATTGTAACCATGAAAAAAGTAATCAAGCCCGAATAAAAAAAAAGTTTTAAATTCTTTGTCGCATCTGATTTCTTTTCTGATTCCAATTAGGGCGCTGGTTTTGGGAATCACATTTTTTGCATGATTTGAATTGGCTTTATAAAAACCATATGCGGGTCCAAAAAAGATTCTTATGCCCGAAGTGTGTTTTTTGGATGGAGGTGCGGGAAAGCAAAACGATTGGGATGCCAGAATTAAAAATAAAATTATAAATTTTAACCTGAGCATTTATTCCGCTTTTCGTATAACATTGGTAGCAGAGGCTTGTACAGCAGGCATGATAATAATATCATTCACATTCACATGTGCGGGTCTGGTTGCCACCCAGAAAATCGTTTCAGCAATATCCTCCGGTTTCAGTGGTAGCATGCCGCTGTAAACTTTTTTGGCACGGTCTTCATCTCCATCAAAACGAACAACGCTGAATTCTGTTTCTACCATTCCGGGATTAACAGCTGTAACTTTAATGTTGTGGGGAAGTAAATCTATTCGCATCCCCTTATTCAATGCGTCTACCGCGTGTTTTGTTGCACAATAAACATTACCGTTTGCGTATACTTCTTTTCCTGCAATAGAGCCGATATTAATAATATGACCTTTTTTATTACCGATCATTTTGTTTGCCACAATTTTTGATACATAAAGTAAGCCTTTAACATTTGTATCAATCATGCGTTCCCAGTGGTCAATGTTTCCATCCTGTAAAGAAGACAATCCGGCAGCCAAACCCGCGTTATTTACAAGAATATCTATTTGTTGTTTTTGATCAAGCGAATTAAAAGCCGCTTCCACCTCAGGTAGTTTTCTTATATCAAAACACAAGGTGGTTACCCTGACCGAATGATTTTTTTCAAGTTGTGTTTTTAATTCCGCCAGTCTTTCTGCCCTTCTTCCTGTAATAATAAGATCGAAACCGTTTTTCGCGAAAATCTGCGCGGTGCTTTTTCCAATGCCTGAGGTAGCTCCTGTAACAACTACTAACATATATTATTTTTTTTGCGGAGCAAGCTTACTGTGGCTTCGTCCGTAGATGAAATATATTACTAAACCAATAATTAACCAAACAAGGAAATACAACCAGTTTTTATATCCTAATTGTGATAACATGTAAAAACAACATAACAGTCCTAAGGAAGGAATCAATGAAAAATTATATTTGAATGCCATTCCTGAGAATAGAGCAAATCCTATAAAAAACGAATACACCGGCAATTTGGTAAAAAATGCGCTGATAGATTCAAACTTAAGGTAATAATCTATTGTTTCTTTCTGATAGATAAACATTAAAACCATTGACAGAATAAATAAGCCGGGCACAATGAATTTAGAATTTATATAAGGAGTTTTGAATTTGGAAGGCGGAGCATTAGGGTCCATTCTTAATTTTAACACCCCTCCGCAAACAAGGCAAAAAGCAAAGAGCGTTCCGGCCGAACAAATATCCGTAACCATGTTTATATCTACAAAAAAGATAGGAATAGCCACCAATATTCCGGTAAAAATGGTGGAGAAGGAAGGTGTTTTATATTTGGGATGAATTTTTGAGAAAGCTTTTGGAAGCAGGCCATCGCGGCTCATGCTCATCCATATTCGTGGTTGACCAAGCTGAAAAACCAGCATGACACTTGCCATGGCAACAACAGCGCTTACTGCAACAACACCGCCAAGCCAATGTAAGCTTTTAATTTTTTCAAAAACATAAGCAAGCGGATCTCCAACGGCCAGTTCTGAATAGTGTACCATTCCGGTTATAACAAGGGCTATGGCCACATACAATACCGTACAAATGATAATGGAATAAAGTATCCCTCTTGGTAAATCCCGTTGCGGGTTGCGGCACTCTTCTGCTGTTGTGGATATGGCATCAAAGCCAATGTAAGCGAAGAAAACCGCGCTGATCCCTTTTAATAATCCGCCAATTCCATTTGGTGTAAAGGGATTCCAGTTTTTAGTGTCTACATAAAATGCGCCTACAAAAATCACCAGTAAAACAATCACCAGCTTTATTAACACCATAATATTACTGGCATTTCTGCTTTCTTTAATTCCACGGTAAACTAAAATGGTAATTAAAAGATTTATAACAAGAGCGGGAAGATCAAAAATAAACCGCATCCCAAGTAACTGCGGGGCCGTACTATACGCGGCATATCCTTCGATGAGGCCTGCGGTATCATGTCCCGATTTTATTTGTTCAAAAGGAACTCCGCTTAAAAAAAGAGCAGTTACCTGCTCGTAATTATGTTTGGCAGTAAAATAATCAAGGCTTAACCATTCCTGCACCTGATACGGGGTACTGTTATTTATGAGAGAGGTAAAGTAGTCACTCCATGAAATTGCAACGGTAACATTTCCGATGGCATATTCCATAATAAGGGCCCATCCTATGATCCAGGCAAATAATTCACCGAAGGCTACATAACTATAGGTGTAAGCGCTACCGCTAACAGGTATCAGCGATGCAAATTCAGCGTAGGCAAACGCGGCAAAGCTGCAGGCAAGGGCTGTAAAAATAAACAGAAAAATAACGGCAGGACCTCCATCGGCACTGGCTTTTCCTATAGTTGAAAAAATACCCGCGCCAATGATTGCGGCAATTCAAAATGCTGTTAAATCCCGAACCCCCAAATGTTTGGCTAAAGATCTGTGATGGCTTTCCTGTTC
>JAOQAF010000004.1 GCA_025963735.1 Bacteroidota bacterium | reverse complement strand
AACACGAGCTGCAAGACAGGTTTTTTGTAAAATTAGACTCCACCCAAAAAAACAATCTTTTATATTATGCCATTTCAAAAGTAACTGAGGGAGATAGTATTTGTGTATTAATACCCGCTAAACAACTTTTTCAGCAACAATTTAAATCTGGTGTTCCGGCATTTTGTGAGCGTGATTCGGTTATTAAAATAAATCTTAAAATAAAAAAGATTTTTTCGCTACATGAATTTCAAAATCTCACCAAAACAGTTCAGAATAAAGAGCGGGAAGAGATTGAGGCTTTCTTTAAATCACCTCAAGCATTTCAAGACGCAAAAGATTCTATGGGTTTTTATTGGGTCGAACGTCCATATCCGGCAGGTACAATCGCACCCATTGACGATGACATTATCACATTGTCATATTCCGGTTCATTTTTAAACGGACGGGTAATTGATGTTTCGAGAGAAGGTTTTCAATTTAAATATGGCACCCCGGATCAATTGCTAAAAGGCTTAAATTATGTTATTGGGAAGCTAAAAAAGGGGCAGACATCAAAAATAATATTACCTTCGCAGCTCGCATTTGGGGAAAATGGAAGCAGCAACGGTAGCGTTCCTCCATTCACCCCGATGCTTTATAAAATAAGTTTAATTGATATAAAAACCAAAGAAGTTGACTAACACTTCACGTTAAAAAAAGTACAAAATGAAAAAATTAATTTGCCTGTTCACTCCCCTTGCCATGGCCGCTTTATTTTTAGGCTCTTGCAGTGATTCAAAATTTGATGGTTATGCACGTGCCGAAAACGGATTGCATTATAAATTTTTTAAGCATGATAAAGATGCTCCTACTGCGAAAGAAGGCGATGGCTTAAATATCCGTTACATCATTATGAACCAAAAGAATGATTCTGTTATTCTGGATTCTAAAAACGCGAGTCCGGATGGGTCTGGTTATTATAATTTTGGCTTAACAAAGTCAAGTTTTCAGGGTAGTTTGGAAGACGGGATGATGATGATGGGAAAAGGAGATAGCGCTTCGTTTATTATTTCCGCCGATTCGTTCTTTTTAAAGACTCTTCGTGCTAACGAATTGCCAAAACAAATTAAACAAGGAGATCATTTAAAAGCCATGATCCGTATTAAAGACATAGTTTCCAAAAAAGAGCTGGAAGCGAATCAAAAAAAGCAAATGGCCGAACAACAGGCAATGGCGCAGGAAATGGAAGGTAAAGAAACTCCTGCACGTGATAAATATCTTGCGGATAATAAAATAACAGCTAAACCTACCGCTTCAGGATTATATTATATTGAAGTTAAAAAAGGAACAGGGGTTTCACCGAAAGAAACCGATATAGTTAAAGTACATTATACAGGAAAATTGCTTGATGGGACAGTATTTGACAGCTCCACCGGAAAAGATCCTATTGAATTTCCTTTGAATGCGGTTATTAAAGGATGGACAGAGGGCTTGCAATTAATGAAAAAAGGCGGGAAAGCCAATTTCATTATTCCTTCTTCCATTGGTTACGGACCTCAAGGCGGTGGACCAATTCCGCCTTATTCGACATTAGTATTTGAAGTTGAGCTTTTAGATGTTAAACCAGCACCTGCCGGTCCCCAAGGTGCGCCTCAACCTCATTAATACGGCATACTATTTGCACTATAGCATAAACCCCAAATAAAATGAAAAAATTACTTTTAATAATTACTGCTATCTCCGCATTTAATTTTGGAGCAATGGCACAACAAAAAAAAGCAAAACAAAAATTAAGCAAAATGGATAAAGAGTTTTTAAGCAAGCAGGCAGATGGCATTTACGCCAAATTTGAAACAAATAAAGGAGATATTTATACGGTATTGGAACATAAAAAAACGCCAATGACAGTAGCTAATTTTGTTGGGCTTGCAGAAGGTTCAATAAAAAATACAGCTAAGGCCGAGGGTGTACCGTACTATGACGGGCTTAAATTCCACCGTGTAATTCCTAATTTTATGATTCAGGGAGGATGTCCCTTAGGGACAGGCACAGGCGATCCCGGTTACAAGTTCCCTGACGAATTTGATTCAACATTAAAACATACAGGACCAGGTATTTTAAGTATGGCTAACGCCGGACCTGGAACTAACGGTTCGCAGTTTTTTATAACACATGTTGAAACGCCTTGGTTAAACGGGAAACATACTGTTTTCGGACATGTTATAGAAGGACAGGATGTTGTAAATAAAATTGCCGGTAACGATACTCTGAAGAAACTGGTTATTCTCCGTAAAGGAAAAGAAGCCGAAGCATTTAACGCTGCTTCTACATTTACAGCTGCCCAAGGCGCGGCGGCGGCTAAACAAGCTGCACGTCAGAAAGCCGAAGAGGATGCCATGAAGGCATCAAGCGAAGCTGCTCAAAAAGCCTTTGTTAACGCAAAAACCACTGCTTCGGGTTTAAAATATATTGTTGAAAAAGAAGGTTCTGGAGCTACCCCAACTGCAACGAGTAATGTTACCGTACACTATACAGGCAAATTTTTAGATGGTAAAGTGTTTGACAGCAGTGTTCAGCGCGGTCAGCCTGCATCCTTCGGACTTAACCAGGTGATAAAGGGTTGGACAGAAGGATTACAGTTAATGAAAGAAGGTGCAAAATATACATTTTTCATTCCGTATTCTTTGGCTTATGGAGAGCAGGGTTATCCGGGAGCCATTCCGCCAAAAAGCGATTTAATATTTGAGGTAGAATTAATAAAGGTAAATTAGGTCTAATCACTTTATTGTAAAGCCCGTAGTCTTTGATTACGGGCTTTTTGTTTAAATTGACCGAACTGATAGAAATAATCAAAATCCCATTCCAAAAAGACTTACTTAAGTTTGGTTTGCCAATCTTTATTCAAAAATATAGGAGAAATAATAAAGGAGATTGACCCTGATAATTTTTTATTAAACAGCACTTACCTGATCATTAGTAAACTGCTTTTAACAAAGGGTTGCTTTAATAATAACCTTCATGCAATTGATAAGGATTATCCTAAATGTAGTGTTTCCAATGTTTTAAAACTGAGAAGTATTTGTTTGGGTGCCCTAAAGATTTATGCCTTATGGCAACTCCGTTTCTCGATTATGCGAATTATGCACACTAACTACTCGGACTGTCTTTAAAAACTCCATTGCATTGGTTGCATATAAATATTATCTATAATAACATTATAATGCTTAAGATATTTAAATTCCACTAACCCCAATGAATATACTTCTGACCTCATTCCTTTCTGAATCAAATTAGCATTTATATAAATGCAAAAAGCCTCACATTTCTGTAAGGCTTGTGACTATTAAAATTGGCATCGATTTACTCTCCAGCGCTTTAGGCCAAGTACCCTCATTGTACTTAACCTGCCGAAGCAAGCGGAGGCGGGTTTAACTTATCTTTTTGGACAGCTATCAAAGAAAGATGATTAAATAATTTTTGATTAAAAAAAAATCCCCACTAAATTAATAGTGAGGATTCTTTAAAATTGGCATCGACATACTCTCCCGGGCTTTAGGCCAAGTACCATCTGCGCAGGCGGGCTTAACTTCTCTGTTCGGAAAGGGAAGAGGTGATCCCCGCCGCAATAGACGCCATAAAGGGA
>JAOQAF010000226.1 GCA_025963735.1 Bacteroidota bacterium | reverse complement strand
GCGATTCAAAATACCCTATAAACGAATAAATTCAATAACACACTTTTCACTTGTTAAATTTACTCCGTAAAAACTGTACTAATGAACATAACACAAGCACCCGTGCCTATTTTTGTAGTTGAAAATTCAAATGTTTTTGTAAAAATGCTTGATTACATTTTTTCAAAAGATATTGTATTCAAATTTTACGAGTTTAAATCTGAGGAAGAATGCCTGAAAAATCTGGATAAAAACCCGGCGGTTGTGATAATAGATCATGCTTTGTCAGGCATTATGAATGCATCAGATACTATTCAGCAAATTAAAAGTTATGATGCCAACATCCATATTATTGCGTTACTTAACAGTACTGAAGAAAAACTGGCGGCTAAATTATTAAATGCAGGTGCAAGTGATTATGTCTTTAAAGACACACAAGGTATTGAAGTGATTAATTCAAAATTAGAGACCTTTCTTGAAAAGCGGAATGTAAAAAAACCTTTTTTTATTAAAGAAGTTAAACCATCTTTAAAATCGGTGGGGTATTTTTTGCTTATACTCATAGCACTATCGCTGGGAGTATATTATTATAAATAATAACATGAAAAAAGTAAACATAGTAATTGTATTTTTTATGGTATTTAATTCAGGATTTACTTTTTCTTCAAACAATTCTATTCCTGCCTTACCTTTAATGTCTTTTGGTTCAGGTATACATTCTACCACATCATTTACAAATCCTGTTGCGCCGCCCGATTCTACCATGATGGCTTATTATGCGATGGGCCTTTCCAAAAATAATTCCGCAGAATATGTAGAGGCCATTAGTTGGTTTAATAAAGCTTTAAAAATTGATTCGACTTTTGCTCTCGCTTATCTTAACAGAGCTTTTGCAAAAAACAAATTACTTGATTATAAGAGTGCTCTTAGGGATTATGACCACGCCCTTAAATTAAAAAAGCTATCCTGGGAAGAGTCGTATGAGGCTTATTTCAACAGGGGACTAACGCTGGCAGCTCTGGAGAATTTAAAAGCAGCCATGGCTAATTTTAACGTCGCCATCCGTTTAAATCCAAGATATGCGGATGCTTATTATAACCGAAGCATTTTAAGAGGTTTAGACGGTGATTACGCCGGCGAACTGGATGACATAAATAAAGTGATTTCTTTGCGGCCCGACGACCCAAAAGCCTATAATAGCCGTGGAATTGTAAAATCTTTGCTTGGTAAAGACAAGGACGCGCTTGAAGATTATAACCAGGCAATTGCTTTGGATAAAGAATATGCCGATGCTTTTTTTAACAGAGGAATGGTAAATTATGATTTAAAAGATTACAGAACATCCCTGAGTGATTTTAGCAAGGCAATTCAGTTAAAGCCGGATGCTGAAACTTACCTGCGCCGTGGTAACGCCAAGTGCAGGCTAAATGATTTTCGGGGTGCTTTTGATGATTACAGTCAGGCGCTGAAAATACAGCCAAATAATTACGCCGCTTACCTTAACAGGGGAAAATTAAAATACGATCTTAAAGATTATAAATCGGCTATTGAAGATCTTTCAAAAAGTATTGAAATGAAATCAGATTGTTCACAGGCTTATTTTGAAAGGGCAATGGCAAAAAATAAACTGGAAGATAGAAAAGGTGAGATTGATGATTATTCTCTGGCAATTGAATTTAAACCCGATTTTGAAATGGCTTATTACCATCGCGGGATAGCAAAATTTGAAACCGGAGATAAATTTGGTGGATGTGATGATCTTAATAAAGCGGTACAGTACGGCTGCGATGAGGCTTACAACTACATGCTTCAGCATTGCAGCATCAGGGGTTCAAAATAATTTTAACTTAAAATCAAAACAAAAATAAAAATGTTAAACGTTGCTTATTCTCATTCTGTAAAAATTCTGGTACTTATATTTTCTTTTGGTATTCTCACTTCCTTTCAAGGCTATTCACAAATTGTAGTGGATGAAGCTCCTCACGGTTTATACTATATGCGAACGGCGCGCATTACCAAGTTTAAAGACATGAAGGATTTTCGTGATGTGTTTCATTACGATAAATATTTATTAGGCCGTAACCGCATCAGCGGAAATTTATCTTATAACTTCCAAAGGGTTTTAATTAATGATGGGCTAAAAACAAGACCAGAATACAGAAGCGCGCTGGGGTTTTTTACGCGTATACGATTTTTCGAAGAATTCAGTTTTAACAGTACTTTTTATGTTGACTTTAATAAGAAAGCAGCGGCACGATGGATTGCTGACTATTCTTATTCAATTGGAAGGTATAACTGGCGACCATATAAATTTAATTACGGTTATGAAAATTATATTAATAACAAGTATACCGATAACATTGATCAGTTTATGGAGAAATTCAGTGAAGGATATTGTTTTCTCTCATACAACGCGTATATACCAGATGCCGCTGTTCGAAAGGTTCGTTTAGACAGTACTACAAGTATTAAATTCATTCCTTTTTTCAGATACGCTTTCAGATACAGAGATCAGAATGAAGTTGTGCATTATGAAGGAAAGCCTACTGCCGGCCTAAGTTGCCGCTTAACCCTGTTCTGGAATATCTATGTTGAAGGTGCCGCTTATTATTATTTCAATCCAATGTATAGACAATTGCCATGGGATCCAGATTATTCTTACGGATTTGGTTATTTTGATTACCGTTCGTTCCGCTTGTCTCTTACCTATGGTAACTGGGCTATTAATCGCTTTCCGGGACATAAAAGCGAATATCCGGGATATGGTTTTCTTGACGGAAATTTTAAAATTGTGGCCAATTGGATTTGGTAAATTTTACTCTTATCTGCAATAACTTTAAACATTTAATTTAATTGTAATGAAAATTTTATTGCTTGCTTTATGTCTACTTAATTTTATTGATCCGGTTAAAAGCCAGTTAAAGTTTGTAGTTGAAGATTTTGAAGGTTTGGTTGATGGAACCTCTGAAATAAAATCTAATGGCATATTTACCTTCGGCGATATTAAGGCTGAGGTCGATAGTAAATTGCACGGCTTTAACCCTCTTAAACCAAGCTATGCAGGAAGCAAAGAAATTAAAATAGAGGTTGGCGGCAAAAATGACTTTGGTGGTTGGGGAAAAGGCCTTAGCGTATATCTTGAATTAGATCAAAGCACTGACAATCTGAATTTTTATATTAATTATCAGGAAGCTCAGCCGGCAAAAATAAGAATTGAATTACAGGAGGATGATAACAATGATCATATCTATCAGAAAGAAATGGATGACTCCTGGACTTTTCTGCATACGTTAGAACCTAAAAAAGGCTGGGAGCTTGTAACTATTCCATTGAGTAAATTTAAAGACGCGAACCAGGGAGGTGACGGTGTTTTTAATGTAGGTTATAAGAAAGGAAAACTCTTTACTTTTTTAATAAGTTTTACCGACGCTGCTTTTTTAAAAAAGAAACACATTTTATTTTTTGACTTTATTTCTTTTTCTAAAGGTGCACTTCCTACTGGTGCAACTATTTTTGATGCACCGCCGGCTAACGTAAATGACTTTTGTTCTTTGGGGGCATGGTCGCAGGAAGGCAACAGCGCTAATTTTGCTGATATTGCTGTCGGATTTGAAAATAATTTTAAACCTTCAGAAAAAAAATTGGGCATTGTTCACTTTTTTCAGTCTTTTGCAGTGGATGGCGGGAGTCAGCAAAATCATTATCCTTCAGTTGATAGAATAAATAAAGTAATTAAAGAAGGATATATCCCAATGATCACATTAGAGGATCACTTTGTTAATGCGCATC
>JAOQAF010000265.1 GCA_025963735.1 Bacteroidota bacterium | reverse complement strand
AAACTTAAAGTGTTGTGTTGTTGCTTCGTTTATAAGGGTTATAAAATAAACGCCGTCCTTTAAATCAGATATAACAATAGCTCCCTGTGTAACTTCTTTTTTTATTAGTTTTCCTGTTACATCGTAGAACTCAGCATGAAAGGTTTTATTTTCTTTAAGAGGACTAAAATTAATAATTTGAGACGCGGGGTTTGGATATAATTTGAGTGTCTCTGAATCTTTTTCCTTTTCCGAAAATCCTACATTAGCCATAAGCTGATTAAGCTTGTACTTTCTAAAAAAACGCCAGATTTCTGCCGAAGCATTAAAATCTTCGTTTGTATTTCCAATTACAGGAAAAGCCCCGGGCCAGGAGTGACTGCCTCCGTTTATTTTATACAACTCAACGGTGGCTCCGTTTGTTCCTCCTGAATATTTATAATTTACAGCCGTGCAGCCATCGGTGGTATTAACGTCGGGAACATTGGTAATACCAGCGGTTGGAATGCAATTATTATATTTCCTCCATTTTTTTACCACGCTGTCAATCGGAGCAAAGGTTCCATCACCATTATAAAATACGGTTCCGTCATTTGTTCCGTGAATTTCCATAACAGGAAAAGGACGGCCTGAGGGTGGAGTGCAGGAAGACCAGACATTGAGCATATCACCGGTAACGGAAGCAATCGCTGCAATTCTATTTGATAAATTGCAAGCCAGGTAATAACTCATTATTCCTCCATTACTCATTCCGCAACTGTAAACAGAGTTAAGATCAATGTTGTAATTTGCTTTTATGGAATCAATGAGCTGGCTTAAAAACTGAACATCATTTACAGCTCCGCCGAAGCCCGCGTTCCAGTATTGCTGGCCCGATGAAAAAGTACCATCAGGATGTACGATTAAAAATTTAGCGGTATCGGCAATCGGCATAAAATTGGAATAGCTCATTTGCTGTTGCGAATTGGAGGTGTAGCCATGAAGGTTAAGTATTAAAGGCGAAGCCGTGGTTGAATTGTATGAGTTAGGAACATACAGGCGGAATTTGCGTTGTAATCCGCCTGAAATTATACTATCGTAAATTGTTACGCCGCTTTGCGCTTTTGTAAACGAATTGAAAACTAAAATAAAAGTAACAACTAAATAAATTTGCTTGGTGCTCATAAAATAAAAATAGTGAATATTTGAAACATAAAAAATTAAATCAACTTCGCGCCGAATAGTTCGCTGAAATTTTGTTTTAATTTTTCTTTTATTTCAGGCATGCTAACCTGGCGGCCAAGTTCTTTATTTAAACTTGTTACCGCTTTATCGTTTATGCCGCAGGGTATAATATTCTTAAAGTAATCAAGATTGGAGTTTACATTGAAGCCCCAGCCGTGCATGGTTACCCAACGGCTGCAGCGCACTCCCATAGCACAGATTTTACGTGCTTTAATTTTATCCTCTTCTTCGAGCCATACACCGGTTTCTCCTTTGCTCCGGCCGGCCGTAATGCCATAATCTTTCAAAGTAAGAATAATGGTTTCTTCCAGTAAACGTAAATATTTATGAATGTCGGTGAAGAAATTGTCCAAATCTAAAATGGGATAAGCGACTAATTGACCCGGGCCATGATAGGTAATATCGCCACCTCTGTTAATTTTATAATAAGTAGCTTCTTTTTCTTTCAACTGGCTTTCGTTTACAAGAAGATTTTTATGATCACCGCTTTTTCCTAAAGTATATACATGAGGGTGTTCAACAAACAATAAATAATTTTTTGTCGGAATTTGTTTTTCTTTGGGAAGATCGCGGTTTATTATTTTTTGGGTAATAATTTCATTAAATAATTTTTCCTGATAGTCCCAGCAGGCTTTGTAATCCATTACACCCAGATCCTCAAAAATTATATTTTTATTTTGAATATCTGAGGCTTGTGATCCCACTATGCGAAATTATTTTATAAAAAGGAATTAAAGATCAGCAAAAAAATTGCGACTAAAACTTAGCCAACTCGCCCTTCAGATGATCGATCACGTTTACTTCAACCGGATCAATCCCTTTTAAATCGGCAAGGTAACAGCTAATCCAGTCGCCCATATTAATAAGATAAAAGAATTGTTCCAATTTCGAAGTGCCTTTTGCTGTGATGTCGGTAACGCTGTTTGAATATTTTTCAAATAACGGTTTGCATACTTCGTATCTTTTTTTGGTACGTGCATAATCAAAGGAAGTGTGAAAAGTAATCACAGAAATATTATCGTTTTTGGTTGTCCAGCCAACAAGCTCATTATGATTCATTTCGGGAAATACATTGTGCCAGCAAAGCATTTTGCTGTTTTCGTTAATTTGCTGCCTGAAGCGAACGGCGGCACCTTCACAGGAACCAAGTGAATAAATGACAGGGATCTTATTAAATAATTTTTTAGCAATAGCTTCCGATTCTGTTTTAATGGCTGTATTTTCTTTATCAAGTAGGGTAATGGTGTTATCAAGATCAGTCAATAAAGATTGAGGCGCAAAGCCTTTTGCAACCAGAACCTTAATTAACTGAACCAAAGAATATCCAATGCAGGAACGTGGAGGTTTGCCACCGGGGATTTCTATGCAATCGAACTTATGTTGTTTGGCCAGTTCCATTACCTTTCCGCCGCTGGTAACACAGGCAACCTGAGCTTTTTTGCTAATGGCCTGTTGCATTGCACTTAAAGTTTCTTCGGTATTTCCTGAATAGCTCGAAATAATTACCAGTGTATTTTCATTTACAAAGGCGGGTAAAAAATAATCTTTGTTTATAGTTATGGGAACTTTACAGGTATCACTTATAAGCTCCATAACAAGGGTTCCGCCGATGCCTGAGCCGCCAAGACCGGTGATGAGAATGTTATGAATATTTGCCGATTGAGAAATCATAGCCTTAGAGGCAATCTCTTTCGACTCTTTTAATTGTGCCGTAAAATTTTGAACTAATTCTTTCATGTTGTAAAATTATATTTTTTCTATTAAACCTTTATCTATCAGAATTTTTGTTTTTAAAATGGCTATCATGCTTATAGAGTCTGTTATTTCTCCGTTCATAACCATTTCATAGGCCTTATTGAAACTTACTTTTTTAACGGTAAGATCTTCACTTTCTTCAGGCTCAGATTCTGAAAAATGCAAACTCTGTGCCAGGTAAATAATCCCATACTCATCTGTTACAGAGTTGCTGGTATGCAGGCGGCATAGTTCGGTATACTTTTCTGCAATTATCCCTGTTTCTTCTTTTAGTTCTCTTTTTGCTGATTCTACGGGGTCTATCCCGTGCGGTCCGCCACCTTCAATAATTTCCCAGCTGTATTGCTCTAAAGGATAACGCCATTGGCCAACAATCCAGGTATTAAACTCTTTGTCAAGGGGAAGAATGCCGATTGCGATATTTTTAAAATTTACAACACCGTATTGTGCGGGATTTCCTGCAGGATTAATTACGTCATGTTTGGTAACTTTAATCCATGGAGTTTCAAATTTTACCTCAGATTTTAACGTTTTCCAGCTATTAAGTTCGTTTTTTTGATTTTTTTCGTTCATTAAGAGTCCAAATTAACTAATTTATATTCGAGTTTCACACATTCAAAGTGTTGATTAAGTCGTTTTAAGATAGTATATTAGTAACCAATTAAGTTCTACATTCGTATTCAATGTATATGAGATCCCTATTTTTATTTATTTCATTTATAATTTTCAGTACCCTTACTTCCCAAACATTGTATTGGGTTGGAGGTTCTGGTAACTTTAATGATTCCCGTCACTGGAGTCTTTCCTCAAATGGTCCATCTGCAAATTTTATACCTAACAGTAATACCGATGTGATTTTTGATGATTATTCTGGACAAACTTTATCTTTTGTAAATTTTTCAAACGTCGCATCCGTTAAGTCCCTCAAAACGGTAAATGGAGTTAATAGAATAAGCTTTTCAGGACCAAAAACTTCAACCCTCAATGTCCACGGGTCATTTCAGCTTAGTATAGGCACTCAGTGGAATTCGGAAACTGAATTAAACTTTGATTCAAATACCTCACAACAAAATATTATAAGTTTTGGCTTTTATAATTTAAGGAATAACATAAAATTTGGAGGTGGAAAGTTTAAAATAAATAATATCTTCCAAACGGCGGGGAATATTGTTTTTGAGGATGGAACCTACATGTTCAGTAAAACAGCCTTTTCCGTTAACGAATTAATAATACATGGAAATTCAAGCCACTTTATAATTGACACAACTTTTTTTGTAGTTAAAAATAAATTGGTAATTACAGATAATTGTAATTTTGATACGCATAAATTTTCATTTTATGCCCCGTTTTCTTCCCAGGGCCGTTCTTTCATACCTGCCCAAATGACTTTCGGTCTCGGAACAAAACTTACTGATAACAGTATAAGCGTTGCATGTGGGGCTACGATTACAACTGTGCCGGAGTGCGCCGGAAGCTGTTCAGGTATATTTAGCTATACAATTGATCCTTCATGCGGAAATCCTCCGTATACCATGACTGTAACAAATAACGACTCCTCTCCGAATTGTCAAAATACATCTACTTTATTAAGTAGCGTAGGTGGCCCTATGACGAATACAATTTCAGGTGCCTGTAATTGTTTATTACAGCAGTATAATGTTTCAATTTTTGATAATTCAATATTTCCAATTCCGTTTACCATTAATGGGCAAAACACTTCAAACTTTAATTTTAACCCGCCATCCTTCAGTCTCCTTACTCTTTCTTCCAAGCCACCTTCATGTAACGCCTCATGTAACGGAACAATAACATTATTGGCTTCGGGGGGTCTCGGGCCTTACACAGTTACGGTGTTACCGGCAATTGTACCCCCAGTTAATACAGCCGGGGGGTTTACACTTGGTGGCTTGTGCGCGAATGTTTACACATTCAATATCACTGATAAAAACGGTTGTACCAGCGGTCCTATAACAAAAACTGTAACCGCCCCGCCACCGGTTTCTACCGGTTCGGTAGCTACAAATATTGCCTGCAATGGCAGTTGTACCGGCTCATTGGTAATTAATCCGTCTGGTGGTAACGTAGGTTCATATACCGTCTCTTTTAGTACAGGAAACACTTTCACCGTTCCGTCTGCGGGCTCAGCCTCCGTGACCAACCTTTGTGTGAGCGCGATCTCTGCAACTGTTACCGATACCAAGGGTTGTACCGCGGTTGCAAGCACCAACATTACCCAACCGCCCATAGTGAATGTTACACCCACTCAAACAAATCTTACATGTAATGCGGTATGTAATGGAGCGGCTTCCGTTGCTGTAACAGGCGGTGTGGCTCCATACACTTACACCTGGGTGCCGGCAGGATCTTCCAGTGCAGGTGTTAGCGGATTATGCGCAGGAACCCAAACCGTAACTATTAAAAATAATGGTGGGCAATGTACCAATACTCAAACATTTAATATAACCCAGCCTACTTCAATCACAATAACTCCAACTATAACAAATATAGCCTGTAATGGTTTTTGTACCGGCTCAGCCAGCGTTAGTGGTACCGGAGGAACAGGCGCAATAACATTTACATGGGTGGGTGCAGGTTCAACTACTATATCCACCACTTCAAGTATTAGTGGCCAATGCGCAGGTGTATATACTGTGTTTGCAAAAGATAACAATGGCTGTACTGTTTCTTCCATCATAACCTTAACTGCCGCACCTGCTTTTACAGTATCTTCAAGCACTCAAAGTGTTATTTGTTTTAGTCAATGCAATGGTGCTGCTACCGTAAACGTTTCAGGTGGAAACCCGCCTTATACTTATACCTGGGCGCCTGCAACTGCATCAACCGTTGCCGGTGGTACCACCACGGGTTCAAATCTGTGTGTTGGAAATTATACTGTAACAGTAAAAGATGCTTCTCTTTGTGCTCCCGCACCGGTGGTTTTAAATATCCAGCAAGCTCCTCCAATTAATCCTAATATTACCACAACATCAGTTACCTGTTTTAATGCTTGCAACGGATCAATCAATTCTGCTCCGTCAAACGGCGTTGGAGCTTATACCTTTACTCTGGTAACCCCAACTTCCGCTTCTATTACTACCAATCCGCCATACGCCGGTTTATGTACCGGCCTGTATACCTTATATATCAAAGATCAAAATTGTAAACAATCCTTTACCATTAGTATTACGCAGCCAAATCCATTAGTGGCAAGTGTGAACGTTAATTCCTTAACTTGTAATAACGTGTGTAATGGTTCGCTTGCCGGAAGTGTAAATGGCGGAATACCTCCCTATACTTTTATGTGGACCACATCAACCGGAACAGTCGCCGGTGGCGCTATAGGAAGTTTATGCGCAGGGACTTATACATTCAAAGCCACAGATTTTAATGGTTGTTCAACATCTTCTATTGTAACTCTTAGTCAACCTCCTGCAATTACTGCAACAATTAACGCCACCAATCCTAGCTGTAACACTTCATGTAATGGCATACTTTCCGCTGTTGCAGGTGGCGGCTCTCCCGGCTATACTCTTAACTGGTCGGACGGATTTACGGGAAGTCCTAATACAGGTTTATGTGCAGGCAACTATACTTTAAATGTTACCGATTCTAAAGGATGTACTTCTCCTTTTACCGCAACTCTTACTGCGCCTCCTTCGATTACACTTACTCAAACTACTTCCGGCCCTTCTTGTTCCGGCGGATGTAATGGTACGGCAACCATCACAGCAAGCGGCGGCACGCCTCCATTTACCTATCAGTTTAATACGGTTCCTGTTACCACCAATGCAACCGGAATAATTGGTGGCTTGTGTACGGGCAATTACATTGTTAACGTAACCGATTTTAAAGGCTGCTCGCAATCCATTAACTTCTCAATTACAAATCCTCCGACATTAACGCCTGCATTAACAGGCTTGCAATCCAGTTGTACAAACTGTACAGGTTCCGCTACCGTTACGCCTTCCGGCGGAGTACCGGGTTATACTGTATCGTGGACAAATTCCGTTAACGTTGTTGTGGGTACGGGAACGGCAATTGCCAATCTTTGTGTTGGAAATTACACAGCATCAGTTACCGATTCAAAAGGCTGTGTGGCCACTGTTACTGCAAACGTTGTAAAAACGGTATCAGTTACTATTGTAACCGGCGGAACGCCAATCCAATGTTTTGGAGCGTGCACAGGCTCTGCAGTAGCTAACCCCGCGGGTGGTACAGGGGCTTATACTTACACCTGGAATACAACTGCGCCAACCCAAACTACTCAAACAGCTGTCAACTTGTGTGCAGGAGCATACACGGTTTTTGTTGCCGACGGCCTGGGTTGTACCAATTCTGCCACAATTGCGTTAAATAATCCGGCTGCCATAGTTGTAAATACCACTCAAACAAATGCCACCTGTTTTGGAAATTGCAATGGAGCCATTTCGGCTACAGCTACAGGTGGAACCGGACCGCTCACATATTCATGGAGTCCGGGAGGACAGACTACTTCTTCAATAAATGGTTTATGCACCGGTGGTTATACGCTAACAGTTAAAGATGGGAATAATTGTTCTAAAGTTTTAACCTTCAGCATTACGCAACTCGGAGCTATAGCTTCAACCTTTACAACCACTCAGCCAACTGGTTGTGGTATTAATAATGGTAGTATTTGCGCTACACCAAGCGGTGGTTCGGGTGGTCCATACACTTTTTCATGGTCCCCTGTTGCGGGGAATGCAAGTTGTTTAACCGGATTGGGAGCCGGCGTTTATTCTTTAGTGATATCAGATGGGGCAGGATGTACAACTACGCTTTCAAGTTTATTAACCAATCCTTCAGGACCAACATTAACTATAGGAACTACTTCTGTGGCTTGTAACGGCGGAAATACAGGATCAGCAACTGTTACTGCATTGGGCACAGCACCATTCGGTTTTACATGGACGCCAATTGGCGTTGGTTTTGTAAATATTGGTAATACATCAATAGGATCAAGTTTAAACAGTGGTACTTATGCCATATCTGTTTCCCAGTCCAACAGCTGTATTACTACGCAAACACTAAATATTGCCACTGCACCCGCATTCACTGTAAGTTCAAATGTCACTAACCCTAAATGTAATGCTTCCTGCAACGGATCTATTACCCTTGTTACATCAGGAGGTACACCCGGTTATGTATTTGCCTGGTCATCGCCTACTGTAACGGGAGTAGGAACTCAGACAGTCACAAATCTTTGCGCAGGGCCTTATACTGTTAATATTACAGATGTGAATTCCTGTGTAAAAACCCAGGTTTTCAATGTGGTTAACCCTCCTTCCGTTGTATTAACTAATACAGCTTCAAATGTAAAATGTTTTGGATCCTGTAACGGGTCGGTAGTTGCAAATGCCACCGGGGGAACCGCACCTTTAACTTACACATGGTTACCTGTCGGAGCCTTTACAGGTTCGTCAACGGCAACAGTGTTAAATCTTTGTCCTGCCGTGTATACCGTAAATGCAATTGACGGAAATGGGTGTACCGCAACAAATACTATTAATATTACTGAGCCTACCCAGTTAACCAGTACAATCACATCGTTAAATGCCACGTGTTCTAATTCATGTAATGCAACTGCAACACTTGTGGCTGCGGGTGGAACGCCGGGTTATGCCTATAGCTGGTCAGCTTCTGGAGCAATTACCTCCACTTTGGGAGGATTATGTCCGGGTACTTATTCGGGAACCGTTAGTGATTTAAACGGATGTAGTGTTGTAAAAAGTTTTACCGTAACTGCCCCTGCACCGTTTACCGCTACTTTAACTTCTGCCAACCCCTTATGTAATTCTGTTTGTAATGGTAGTATTTCCACTGCTTTGAGCGGTGCACAGGGAACAGTTAGTTTTAACTGGACACCTGTTGGGGTTGGCCAAAATCCTACAGGTTTATGTGCAGGGAATTATACTTTAACGGCTACAGATGCTGCCCAATGTAAAGTTAATGCGATAGCAACCTTGATTAACCCCCCTTCCTTATTGGCAAATGTTACTACAACCAACCCTGCATGTAATGGTAATTGCAATGGTATTGCATTAAGCAGCCCTGCCAACGCTGCTGGGGCGGTAACCTATTCGTGGATTCCAACGGGGCCACCTACCCAAACCGCACAAACGGCAAATGGACTTTGTGCAGGAAATTATACCGTAACAATAAAGGATGGCAATGGGTGTCAGGATGTTCAAACTTTTACATTAACTAATCCACCACTATTGAATGTAAACCCTTCAAGTGCGCCTGCAACGTGTTCAGGAAGCAATGGAGCCATTACATTGCTTGTTAGCGGCGGTACCCCTACTTATAACTTTTCCTGGAATCCTTCAGTGTCAACCACCTCTGTGGCTAACGGTTTAGGAGCCGGTATTTATACAGTGGTTGTGATTGATTCAAAGAATTGCACCAATACTGTAACTATTCCTTTAAGTAATTCAAATGGTCCAACTACTGCACCCATTACGTCTTCAAGTATAAGTTGTAACGGACAATGTACTGGCGCTGCTTCAATAAATCCTGCAGGAATTACCGGAGGTACGGCGGGATATTCTATAAGCTGGATAAGTCCACCTTCACCTTCAACAGTTAATCCACTTGTAAATTTATGCGCGGGCACTTATTCCGCTCAAATAACAGATGCATTAAGCTGTATTTTATTTACAGCTGTTACAATTAGTGAGCCTGCCCCAATAACAATTAACCCCAACATTGGTTTGCCAACCTGTAACGGAATATGTAACGGCTCGGTTAACTTAAACCCCTCAGGAGGTACTCCCGGATATAATTATACATGGACACCGGTTGCGCCAAATTCTTCTGTAATAACGAACGTATGTGCAGGTACACTTACAGTTCAAATAAAAGACAATAATCTTTGTTTAATTACACAAACTATTTCTGTTCCGGGGGTTCAAAACATAACCATTACTACCAGCACCACCTCAAATGTATGTTTTGGTAATTGTGCCGGAAGCGCTACGATTACTTCCATTACCAATGGTAATGCGCCATTTACGGAAAGCTGGAGTAATGGCCAGATGGGAACAGCCGCTTCGGGTTTATGTAACGGAACCTATTCTGTAATTGTTACAGCAGCTAATGGTTGTAACAATACCTTTACTGCTTCTATTAGTTCGCCGGCACAAATAACTGCTCTTACTTCTATTATTTCACCTTCCTGTACGTTATGTAACGGATCTTCCACTGCAACTGCTGCAGGTGGTACAGGGCCCTATACCTATAGCTGGACTTCCGGTGCAACTGGCGCTATGGTAAATAATTTGTGTGCAGGTTTGTATCAGGTATTGGTAACAGATAATGCAGGATGTGCTCAAATAATAAATGTGCCGATAAGTAACGTTCCGGGTATAACAGGCGAAAACTTTACTGTTCAGAATGAACAATGTGCCGGAGCGTGTAACGGATCTGCAACAGTGCAAGCTGTTGGTGGAATTGCACCAATTACATACACCTGGATGACGAATCCCGCTTTTACCAATTCTGTAGCCGTTAGTTTATGTTCAGGAAGTTATTTTGTGCAAATGCAGGATGCGCAGGGCTGTATCAGAACCTCCTCTACCACAATAGGATCTTCACCGGGATTGACTTTATCACCATTTATTAGTCCGCCCGCATGTACTGGTCCACCAAACGGAACTATTAACATTGTACCTTCGGGTGGCGCAGGAACCTATACTTATAACTGGTTACCTTCGGGAAGCACTTCTTCTTCTCTTACAAATATAGGTCCCGGAAATTATACCGTAACTGTTACTGATGGCAGCTGCTCTAAAACGCAGGCATATACCATCAGTAGCTTTAATAATCCTTCACTTACTTATACGCAAACTAATGCCACGTGCTTTGGTGCGTGCACAGGATCAATTGTTGCCTTAGGTTCAAGTACAGTGGGACCTGTTACATATAACTGGAGTACAGGTTCAACATTAGCAACTCTCCCTAACATTTGTCCCGGAATTGTTACTTTAACAGTTACGTCCACACTTGATCAATGTATGGCCTTACAGTCATTTACCATTACAGATAATCCGGCCTTGCAGCTTAGTATTTCAAACGTTCAGAATGTAAAATGTTTTGGAGACTGTAACGGGCAGATTACGCTAATACCTAGCGGAGGTATACTGCCTTATACGTTTACGTGGTCGCCAGCGGGAGTTAGTAATCCGCAGTTTTCTTTATGTGCCGGTGATTATTCTGCTACAGTTATTGATTCCAAAGGATGCAGTTTAACTACTACGGCTGCTATTGTGGGTCCTCTTCAGCCAATAGCAATAACCAACACTGTTACTAACTCTTCGTGTAGTACAGCTGCAGATGGTTCGGCAAGTATTACTGTAAACGGTGGAACACCAACATATACGTTTAACTGGTCGGGTCCGGCAACTTTTACATCAAGTTCCCAGAATATAAATAACATTCTTTCAGGAACCTATTCATTAAATACTACCGATGCAAACGGATGTACCAAAACTTTAACGCTTCAGGTAGTGCCTACTATTACTGTGGATGCTAATGCAGGTCGTGACTCAGTGTTTTGCAGCGGAGGATCTATTGTTTTAAACGGAAGTAATTCTATCGGAGCAGCGGGTGGATTTAACTGGACCTCCATTTCTAACACCGTTTCCATATCAAACAGCCCAACGGTAAATGTGACGCCATCTGTGGGTTCAAATACATATGTATTAATGGTAGTGTCAAGTGTTTCAACTTGTGTAGACAGGGATACCGTTGTTGTAACTTCACTTTCATTGCCTGTGGTAGACGCAGGGCCGTCTTACACAATTTCTATTTTCTCTTCAACTGTAATTGGCGGAAGTCCTACAGCACCTACAGCAACTGTATTTGCATGGACGCCCTCCGGCACATTAGATAATCCAACTATTCCTAATCCTACAGCATCTAACACCATTAATACAACCTACACCGTAACGGTTACTGACGCTAATGGTTGCACGGCAAGCGATACCATGCAGGTGTTCTTGTATCCTGAAATAAAGATTCCTAACGGCTTTAGTCCTAACGGCGATAGTAAAAACGATAAATGGATAATCGATAACATTGCACAGTTTACTGAAAATGTAGTGGAAGTTTATAACCGCTGGGGTGAATTATTGTTTTATTCCAAAGGTTACAACGTTCCATTTGACGGGCGTTATCAGGGTAAAGACCTTCCTGTTGGAACCTATTATTACATCATCAATTTAAATCACCCGGCATACCCGAAACCTTATACCGGTCCATTAACGATATTCAGATAACGAGATGAAAAAATATTATTACATATGGTTTTTCAGCTTACTCACGGTTTGCTCTTTTGCCCAACAGTTACCTCAGTACACACAGTACATGTTAAATGAAATGGCAATTAATCCGGCGGTTGCCGGCAAGGATGATTATGCTGATGTACGTTCAAACAACCGTTATCAATGGGTGGGGATTACGGACGCACCACGAACCTACATGCTTACTGCTCATGGGCCGATTAAAGCTAAAAACATGGGCATTGGTATGCATTTGTTTACCGATATTGTTGGGCCAACAAGGCGTACCGGATTTACGCTGGCTTACGCTTATCATATAAAACTAAATAAAAAAGATGTTCGTTTATCCTTAGGTTTAAATGCAGGAATACTGCAATGGGGAATCGATGGAAGTAAACTGGTACTGCATGACGATGGAGATCAGAGTTTGGTGACGACTTACCAAACCACGTATGTTCCTGATTTAGGCGCAGGAATCTATTTTCATAAAAAAGACAGATTTTACCTTGGGTTCAGTGTTCCGCAAATGTATCAGGCGCCAATTGGGCTTTATACGGGGGTGCCAAGAAACAGCAAATTAGTTAGTCATTTTAATTTGAACGGAGCATATAAATTTGATTTGGGAGAAGACTTTAAACTCGAACCTTCCTTTCTTGCTAAATATGCCAATCCTGTTCCAATAAAGGTGGATGTTGGTCTCAGGCTTATCTATAAGGAACAGATCTGGCTTGGAGGAGCCTATCGTTCCAATGACGCGTTTACCGCCTTAATCGGCTATATGTATAAAAATTATTTATTGATTGGATATTCTTATGATTACACTACCACTAATATTCGAAAATATTCAACAGGTACACACGAAATAATGCTTGGAATTCATTTCTCTCGCAAGCAGGCAGCAACCTGGGAAAAGGGAACATCTACAACACCTCAGGTAAATTAAAATTATTTATTAATGGTGATGATGTCCACCCGGACCATGAACGTGACCATGTTCCAGCTCTTCTTTTGTAGCATCACGAACATCGAGCACTTCGCCAATAAAATGAAGATCAAATCCTGCTAAAGGATGGTTAAAATCCATTTCAACAACTGAATCGGTAATTTCAAGTACACGTCCAACCAGTTGATTTCCTTCAGCATCATTCATTTCAATGTCTTCGCCTTCTTTTACCCGCGAATCATCAAATTTCCCATCAACCATAAAAGCTACTTTATCCACTTTAACAATGTAATCTTTTTCAAAAACACCGTAGGCTTTTTCGGCTTTAATTTTAAAATCAAATTTATCGCCTTTTTGCTTTGTTGCTAAGTTGGTTTCAAAATCGGGTAAAACCCCGCCGAAACCAACTAAAAATGTGAAGGGCCGGTCGGCTGAAGTTTGTTCAATGAGTTCTTCAGGACCTTTATCCTGACTTGCAGTTAAATTATAACTTACGGACACCACTTTGTTTTCTGATACTTGCATCGCGAATTTTTTTTGAAATTAAGATTAATAATTTTATTTTTTTATTGAATTTTTAAATTCTTTTCTAACAGAAATTTTAGTTTTTCTTTCGACAATTGGGGGATTATTTCTCCGGAATATGTTAGTGAAATAGCTCCTGTTTGCTCACTCACACTAATAGCCAGAGAATCGGTGTTTTCAGTTATTCCCACTGCCGCCCGGTGACGCATGCCATAGTGGGCAGGAAAATTTTCCCTTTCAGTTACAGGTAATACGCATCTTGCGGCAACTATCCTATTGGCTTTTATAATAACTGCACCATCATGCAACGGCGAATTTTTATAAAATATATTTTCGAGCATCCTTGCTGATAATGCCGAATCGATGGAGTCGCCGGTATTAATAAAAAATTTAAGATCGGTTTTGCGTTCAATAATAATGAGCGCGCCTGTTTTGGTTGCGCTCATGCTGGCGCAGGCTGTAGCCACCTCTTCAATATTCAATATTATTTCACTGGTTGTAGCAGAAGTGAAATTGAGTTTAAAAACATTTTTCCATTTTATATTTCTCAGAAATTCATTGGAACCTATGTACAAAAGAAATTTTCTGATCTCCTGTTGAAATACAATCATTACTACAATCACCCCAACATTAACAAACTTGCCAAGTATGGAAGATAAAAGTTTTAATTCAAAAGCCTTAATAAAGATGTAGGCAATGTAAATAAGTGCAAGCCCTATAAAAATATTAATCGCGGAAGTGCCTTTTACCAGGTTATAGGCAATGTAAAGAATGATAGCAACCAGAAAAATATCTATGGCATCAATAACACCAAAGGAAATAAAAAGTATAAAATTTAAATAAGCCAAAAGATTGAATTTTATTTTAACATGTGTTTTTCATACATCTCATGTACAAGTCCGTCAGACAAACCAATTTGTGGGACAAATATTTTTTCAACATCAGCACTTTTCATTACAGTTAAAAATATTTTGGCAGCCGGAACAATTACATCAGCACGGTCAGGCTTTAACTCCAGACGTTCAATGCGTTCCTGATACGTGTAGGAAGAGAGCATTTCAAAAATGCCCTTCAGTCTGTCATAACTTAAATGTTTGGTCTCTTTTTTACCACTCATTTTAAAAATCTTATTAATGTTACCACCCGATCCGATAGCGAACAAAGGATGTATTCCAAATGTATTTTTCTTTAACCAGGATTTCATTTCATCCCATTCGTTTTTGTCTACCTTATCCAACAGCATCCTAACTGTACCAATGTTAAAAGACCTTGATGCAATAACCTTGTTATCGAAATAAAGGGTTAGTTCGGTACTACCTCCGCCAACGTCAATATATAGATAAGCATGTTTAGGATTCAGAACATCTTCAATATGATTTGAAAATACAAGTGATGCTTCGTTTTTGCCGTCAATAATTTCAACTTCAATACCGGTTTCTGATTTTATTCTTGCAATTACTTCGTCTCCATTTGTCGCGTCGCGCATTGCGCTGGTTGCTACGGCCCTTGATGCCTGTACACCGTAAGCAATAATTAACTGATGAAATCCCTTTAAAGCAGTTATCAGTTTGGTGGCTTTTTCATCTGAAATGGTTCCGTTTAAAAACACATCTTCACCTAAGCGCACCGGCATCCTTATAAGTTCTTCCTTATTAAAATGTGGCTTACCGTTTACAATGTATACCCTGCAAAAAAGCAGTCTTATTGCGTTACTTCCAATGTCTATTGCTGCAAAAACCATTAGTTTTAAATATTAATTTTTGGATGTTTATTAAGACTCATGAATTTTTCATTGTCCTTCTGAAGATACGCGTACACCGCGTCCTGAACCCGTACTTTTTTCTCGCCCGGTTTCGCTTTTTTATACTGGTTTTCCTGTTTCCGGTCAAGAATCCGTACTTTGGTATTACCTGAAAGCTGGATGTTTATTATATCTTTAATTTGCTTTCGCACTTCTTCATCGTAAATAGGTACTGCCACTTCGCTCCGGCTATCAAGGTTGCGGCTCATCCAATCGGCTGATGAAAGATATATTTTTTCCTGTCCCCTGTTATGAAAAATAAAAACACGCGTGTGTTCAAGGTATTTATCAACTATACTGTAGGCGCGAATGTTATCGCTCCACCCCTCAAGCTCTGTTACCAGTGAGCAGGCGCCTCTTATAATTAAGGTGATCTGAACTCCCGCGTTGCTTGCTTCATAAAGTTTTTGAATCATTTCTTTATCAACAAGACTATTGAGTTTTAAAGTGATGGCCGCTTTCTTTTTGCTTTTAGCAATTTGTATTTCTTTGTTTATTAAAAGAATTAATTCTTTCCGCATAAAAAAAGGTGCAACAAGTAAATGTTTAAACTGAAACACTTTAAAATTATTCTCATAAAAATCAAACACCTTTCCTAAGTCATCCGCTATTTGCTTGTTGGCGGTGAGCAACGAAAAATCGGTATATACTCTCGCTGTTTTTTCATTAAAATTTCCGGTACCTATGTGCGCGTAATTAACGGTTTTTCCTGCTTCCTTTGTAGTAATGAGAATGAGTTTTGAATGTACTTTTAAGCCCGGCACGCCGTATATTACGCGGGCTCCTTCATCCTGAAGTTTGTTTGCCCAGTAAATATTATTTGCTTCATCAAACCTTGCCTGCAATTCAACCAACACCGAAACCTTTTTACCGTTTTTCACTGCGTTAATAAGTGCATTGGCAATTTTAGATGAATCGGCCGCTACCCTGTACAATGTTATTTTAATGCTTTCAACGGTGGGGTCGATAGAGGCTTCACGCAAAAGATGAATAATATGATTATAGGTATGATATGGATAATGAAGTAATATATCTTTTGATTTTATAACCTTTAAAGTAGTAAACGGATTATTCAGAAGGTATTTATGTTTAAGCGGGGCAGGGTGACTATATACGAGGCTCTTGTCTCCCGGGTTAGGGAAGTTCATGAAATCTTTAAAATTATGATAACGCCCACCGGGAATGGCATTGTCTTTTTTAGCCATGCCCAGTTTTTTCATAATGTACTTCAGCATGTCGTTAGGCATTGCAACATCATACACAAAGCGCACCGGCAGACCTTGTTTGCGGGCCTTAACACTTTTAGATATTTTTTCAATCATGCTTTTGCTCACATCATTGTCCATTTCCAGCTCTGCGTCCCGTGTTAATTTAATGTTGTATGCTTCTACAGTGCGGTAACCAAAAACATCAAAAATCTGGTCGGTGTTAAACCTGATGACATCATCCAGCAAAATAATATAATGTTTATGCCCTTGTTTTGGTAGCACCACAAAGCGGGGCGTAACTTTTGAAGGAATTTCAATAAGCGCGAATTTGTTTTTTTGTTTTGTAAGAATAGATTCAAGTTTTAGGTAAAGATAACTAGCCTTGTCTTTCATGTACGGAAAGGGTTTGCTGTCGTCTATCATAACCGGGAATAAGGTTGAAACTACTTCATGGCTGAAATAATCGCGGATATAATCCTGTTGCGCGAAACTCAGTTCTTTTTCATTGATAATAAACACATTGGCTGCGGCCAGCTCTTTTATAAGCTCCTGGTAAATGTTTTCAAACCGGTTTTGCTGTTCGATAACTCTGCGCTGTAGCCTGGTTAAAAGTTCTTTCGGATCTTCACCATATACGCTGATTGCCTTTTTTCCAAGCTTTGATAAACGCCTTACCGTAGCAACACGTACTCTGTAAAACTCATCGCGGTTGTTGCTGAAAATCCCCAAAAATTTTAACCGTTCAACAAGCGGAGTTGTTTTATCTGCCGCTTCCTGCAAAACCCTTTCATTAAAAGACAGCCAGCTTATTTCCCTGTTTATATACGGAGTAACCTTTTTCTTCATTTATATGCCGGATCTAGTCTCATTATTTTTAAAACCTTTTGGAAACTGGTAAAAACCAAGCTCTCCTTTTTTGGCGCTTACATCCTGCCAGTCGTTAACGGAAAACTTTATGCCTACAATGCCGCAGGTAGGTACATTATCCAGAAAAAAGTCATCCATCAGCATATTACACAGTTCGGTAATGGTAGGATTATGGCAAAAGAAGGCCAGTGAATTAATGGCTTTGGATTGTTGCTGGATAATTGAAATAATTTTTGACGGAGAGCTTTCATATAACTCTTTGTTTAATTCAAACTTATTCATTTCAAAATCAAAAGTGCGGGCAAATATAAGAGCGGTGTTTAAGGCCCGCGTAGCTGTACTTGATAAAATTTTATTTGGAACACCTTTTGTTTTCAAAAACCAATGACTCATAAAATAAGCGTCGGTATAACCACGTTCATTCAAAGGCCGATCAATATCCTTAAGAAATTGCGAACCCCAATCACTTTTAGCATGTCTTATCAGAAATAATTCCTTCATGTTATTTTAAATATTCTGGTTTTATTTTACAGCAAGTTTAATCGTTTGGCCCTCTGTTACTAATGTTTGAAAAGTAACGGCAAATAAAAATAAATAAAACTATAATTTCACATAAAACTATGCTTTGTTATGAGCAATAATTCAACAGTTAAATGTCCTAACTGCCATCATGAGTTCCCCATCGGGAATGCGTTGGCGCAGGAAATTGAAAATGATATCCGTGCAAAGTATCTTAAAAGATACAACGAGGATAAGCAAAAGGTAGAAGCTGAAAAGGCCCAGCTGGCCAAAGATACTGAGCTTATAAGGCAACAGGTTGAAAATCAGGAAAAAATTATTGCCGATAAAATAAGACTTGCCAAACAGCAACTCGAACAAGAAGCTACAAAAAAAGCGGCAGGTGAGATGCAGCTGCAAATGGAGGCTTTGAATAAGGAATTAGCGGAAAAGTCTCAGAAGCTTAAAGAAAGCCAGGTGAAAGAGCTTGAGCTCATGCAAAAAGAAAAGAAAGTGAAGGAGCGTGAAGAAAACCTTAAGCTCGAATTGGAAAAACAAATGCTTGAAAAGCAAAAAGAAATAGAAGAACGCGTTAAGAAAATGGAAGCTGAACGTTCCGATCTGAAAATAAAAGAGCTGGAAAAAAAGCTTGCCGATCAGGTTGATCAGCTTGAAATAATGAGAAGGAAGGCCGAACAGGGGAGCATGCAATTGCAGGGGGAAGTTCAGGAGCTCGCCCTTGAAGAGTTGTTAAGGTCTGCCTTTCCGTTTGATAAAGTGGAAGAAGTTGCCAAAGGTGTAAAAGGTGCCGATTGTATCCTTCATGTGCGGAACCACCTGGCACAACCCTGTGGAAAAATTATTTACGAAAGTAAAAGAACCAAATCTTTTTCCAATGAATGGATTGACAAACTAAAAACGGATATGCGTTCACAACAGGCCGACCTCGCTATTCTTGTCACCGAATCTTTGCCGAAAGACATGGACGCGTTTGGGTTTAAAGAAGGAGTATGGATCTGTAAATTTTCTGATTTAAAAGCTATTTCTTTTATTTTGCGCGATAGTCTTGTAAAAATTAATACCGCAGTTGTTAGCCAGGAAAACAAAACAGATAAAGCTCACCTGATTTACAATTATGTTACGGGTATAGAGTTCAGACAAAACATAGAAGCTATCCTGGAAGGCTGGCTGGCTTTGAAGGACGGCATTACCCGCGAAAAAATCCAAATGGAAAAAATCTGGAAAGAACGCGAAAAGCAAATTGATAAAACACTTACCAATACCGCGCAGTTTTATGGTTCTATTAAAGGTATTGCGGGCAACGAGGTGGGTGATATAAAATTGCTGGAATAATAAATAAAGTATTAATGCGATTTTTTTCCACGCTTGCGTTTATACAATGGTTTTTTCTTTCGTCCAGTTCGCAGGTTAAAAAAACTTTAATTAATGATTTTTCGGTCATTCTGCACGAAGAAACAATTAACAAGGTATTGGCCGCTATTGGTGAGATTAAAGGCACTAACAGTTATGAAGTGATGTTTGTAACGGCCCAATATCACTGGCTGATAAAGAATCCAAAGATCAATATAAGACCCGACAGCAGCGACTTTACGTGCGACGCCCTGGTTACTGCCGGACCAATAAGCTATAAAACCAAAGTTATTGGTCATGTTAAAATAACTTATGACAACGAAAATAACCAGATCAAAATTAAAATTGCCCGTGCTATCTTTGAATTGTACACCATGGTTTTTAATAAAAAAGTTCACATAACAGATATTCACCTTGAAGATTATTTTAAAGAACCTTTTGTTTTTGAAGGCCCGCGCAGTATGAAAACGGAAATGGAATTCATGCTGCCTGACAGTACTCTGAAAAAAATATATGTTCAACCCACTGAATGTGTAATGGAGTTGAAATGGAAAGAGATTTGCACCGCGTGTGAAATTGCCGCGGGTGATAAACCTTTTAA
>JAOQAF010000219.1 GCA_025963735.1 Bacteroidota bacterium | reverse complement strand
CAATAGTTGCCTGTTCGGGGTTAATGTTTGTTTTTAAATTATCGTTGCAAAATTTAATTAGATTTGGCAGAGAAGTTTCAAGGTTGGCGTACCAGTCTCCACCACCATTGTATTTTAAAACGGCAATCTGAAAAGCGTTAGGAGGTTTTAACTGAAAGGATGAACCCAGGATAAAAGTAAAAAACAGAAGTATGTGTAGAGCGATCTGGTTAAGCATTTTTAAAGTTAATTATTTTTATAAAATTCAACTAATTCTATGGCTTGTTTAGCTTCCGTTACATCGTGTACTCTAAGTATTTTTGCGCCGTTCATAAGGGCGATGGTGTTAAGTACTGTTGTTCCGTTAAGCGAGGTAACCGGGTTTGTTTTAATGATTTTATTGATCATGCTTTTTCTTGAAAACCCTGCCAATAAAGGAAATCCTAGATTAATAAATGTTTCAAGTTCCTTTAATAATGTAAAATTGTGTTCCACATTTTTGCCAAATCCAAATCCGGGATCAATAATAATTTTATTAAAATCCAGATTTTTTAATTGTGATATTTTGGCTTCAAAATCATTCCTTACTTCTTTTGCCACATGGGTATAATGCGGGTTAACCTGCATGTTTTGGGGTACTCCCTGAATGTGCATGAGTATATAAGGCAGTTGTAAATACGACACCGTTTGAAACATGTTCTCATCAAAGTTGCCACCGCTGATATCATTGATAATATCCATGCCACTATCAGCACTTTTTTCTGCCACTGAGCTTCGGTATGTATCCACACTAATAAAAACATCGGGAAATTCTTTTCGTATGGCTACAAGAGCAGGCTGCAAACGATCCCATTCTTCGTGTTCATTTATTTCAACTGCCCCCGGCCGTGATGAAGCCGCGCCGATATCAATAATATCAGCGCCGTTTTTTATTTTTTGCGCTACGTCGGCAAGCACATCATTTACATGGCCGTATTTCCCTCCGTCATAAAAACTATCCGGAGTAATATTGATAATAGCCATTACCATCGGTTTACTAAATGTTAATGTTTTGCCGTTGCAGCTATAATCAATTGGTTTTATTTCGTTATTTTTAAAGCTCATAAATTTATGCAAACTACATCCCAGCAATACGACGAGGCAATTTCTTTATGCAAAGATATCTTTTTAAAAAAGATGAAGGACTATGGTACCGCCTGGCGTAATTTAAGACCCACTTCGTTAACAGATCAGATATTTATAAAAGCCCAGCGTATTAAAAGCATCGAAGAAAAAGGGACTCAAAAAATAATTGATGATATTAAAGGTGAATATATTGGAATTATTAATTATTGCGTAATTGCACTTATACAATTAGATCTGGCTGATGATAGCAGGGTAGATGTACCTTTTAAAGAAGTTGAAGCCCTATATCTAAAACACCTGGAGATAACCAAAAAGTTAATGCTGGATAAAAATCATGATTATGGAGAGGCCTGGCGTGATATGCGTGTTAGTTCGTTAACAGATCTTATTCTCATGAAAATATTCCGCGTAAAACAAATTGAAGATAACAAAGGACAAACCATTATCAGCGAAGGTGTGGATGCCAATTACATGGATATGATCAACTATGCGGTGTTTGCAGTGATCAAAATTCAGACAGAAAAAAAATAATTCCTGGTTTCTGTTAACAAAGTCCTATTCGTTAAAAATTTTAAATTTATGTTCGTGAATAGAATTACTGGATATCTTTAAAAAATAACTATCTGATTATGAGAAATTTTTTATCGTCTAAACTATTTAAAGTGTTCTGGACCGGTGGATTGGCAGTTTTGCTTTATGTATGCTGCCCCCCATGTTTTAGTAAGAATACTCTTAGCGTTTTATTGGTTACTTTATTTACTATTACAAACGTTTTTCCTTACGTGGCTGATGCCAAGGGAGCAACAGGGAACGTGTACGGTTGGTTCACCCAAATAGTCCGACTCTTTGTAGGAGGATTATTTATTTTTTCAGGATTTATAAAAGCCAATGATCCTTTAGGATTTTCATACAAGCTCGAAGAGTATTTTGAAGTGTTTAAGAATGATACCGGCATGGCTTTTTTTGAATATTTTGCCCACATCTCTCTTCCTTTGGCTATTATTATCTGCGCCAGTGAAATTATTTTAGGGGTTATGTTATTGTTGGGTACAAAGCGCGATTTAACCCTTTGGTTGCTTTTGGCTCAAATTGTATTTTTTACTTTTCTTACGTTTTATTCTGCGTGTTATAACAAGGTAACGCATTGCGGTTGCTTTGGCGATTTTCTTAAACTTAAACCCTGGGAAAGTTTCTGGAAAGATGTAATATTAATGATTGCCATAGCTGTATTGTTTTCCGGCAAAAAGAATATTAATCCAATAGCTTCTCCAATGGTTATAAGCGCACTTTTTTTATTAGGTTTAATTTTTTCAATCGGCTTTCCGGTTTATGCCTATCGTAATTTACCGCCGTTAGATTTCAGAGCCTATGCACCGGGAATGAATATTAAAGAAAACATGAAAGTGTCGCCTGATTATCAACCTCCCGTTATTGAAACAGGTTTTATTTATGAAAATACAAAAACAGGGAAAAAGGAACATTTTAATTTAAAGAATTATCCTTGGCAGGATACTTTAAACTGGAAATGGTTCGCAACTGATAATGTAATAGTGAAAGACGCGGTAAATGCCCCTAAAATAACTGATTTTACAGTAAGTAATCTTGAAGGTTCCGCCATTACCGATTCTGTTTTGAATGATAAAAATTATAGTTTCTGGCTCGTGATGTACGATCTTAAAAAAACTGAGACAAACCCAACACTGATGGCTAAAATAAAAGATTTTGATAAGTTGGCCGAAGAGGAGAAATTCAAATTTATTGCTTTAACAGCCAGCGGTCCGAAGGACATTGAAGAATTTAAAAAAGAGCACGGCTTTACATTCGAGTTTGCCACTGTGGATGGAACCGTGCTAAAAACAATGATTAGAAGTAATCCGGGTTTAATGCTGATGAAGGATGGTACGGTAATAAAAAACTGGCACCGTCACAATTTCCCGACTTTTAGTGATGTGAAGCAACGGTTCATGAAATAAAAAATTTGTAAATAAGAAGGGGTCGACTTAAACGGAAGTTGGCAGACCTCGAAGGATTTGGCGTAAAAAAACAAGGGTGAAGTAAGGGCGTTGGCTTGAGCGAAGGATGCAGTTGTCTCTCGCGAAGCGCTTCTGCATCCGGCTTATTTCACCGTTGTTTTTAGCCAAAAACTTCGTAGTCTTGATTTTTGGTTCTTTGTATCAAGACAAAGAACACCAGAAAAATTGAACCGACTTTATTATCAAACTGTTAATGGTAGACCTTTGGTCCAAGCAGACAAATTATCAAAGAAAAGATTGCTTCACTTCCTGTCCGATGAAATTCCTTTCGGATGGTCGTTCGCAATGACGGTTTAAGTGAAATTTTTTGAGACAGTTTGTTTTTTTGTGATAACTCAGGAGGCATAATCCGAAAGATATTCAAAGGCTGGCGTTAGTTTACCATCTTTGCAAATGGTAGCTCTTTCAATTATCTGTTGTTCGTCTTCCGAAAAAATAAAAGGAATAACACGTTCAGTCAGATCTTTTCCAAAATCATCACTCGCGTCTCGCGGTAATTCGCAGGGCAAATTATCTACAGCCATAACACAAATAGTATCTTTATTAAAAGGGAGGTCTTCGTGATGATTTAAAATGTTATAACCGTAAAAAGGACTGGTAATACTGCTTGAACGGATTGTTGTAGGAACCGATCCGTCAATATCACAAGTTATATCAGCGATAACAGAAATATGAAAGCCCGGTGCCTGAATGTCTTCTTTTGTAAACATTTTTGGTGAATGCGGATCCCAGTAGTGCGCCGACATGTACAAATCAGTCACTTTGGTGTAGGCCGGAAACTTTGAAATAAAATGTTCAGGATGCTTAAAAAAATCATTGAGGTCAAAATTGTGATCACCTTCTCTTTCTACATAGTCGCGGGGGTTAAGTTGACAGTAAACCGGTTCGCGGAAACTCATCCCAAGAAATTCATCGGAAGTTACTTTCCTTATTCTCAAAGCACTTAAGGTTTCGATAACACCATTGGCTACACGGCCACCGCCCGTTAGTGCAATTTTAATATTTGGCAATTTAACGCGCTTTAATTCTTCCTCCATTTCAGCTCTGTCTCTGCATAAATGTGCAGGTTTTAACCGAAAGAGATCGTACTTTAAACCGTAACCTAAAATACCGTTATAGGCGCCCACCACGCCGGCATACCGGCCAAAACCGATAATCCGGTTATTGTTTTTATCTGTAAGCGTTTCATAATCGATCATTTGTATTTTTTTCTCGATCAGGGCAAGCATTAATTTTTTATTATGCGCCTGCTTTTTTATGGTATGCGAGAAAAAAAAGTACTTCTTGTTGGGAATAAGTTTATCCGTTGGCACTTCTTTCACACCCATTAAAACATTACAGTCTGAAAGGTCTTCCCGCAAGGTAACTCCAAAAGAGGTGTATTCATCATCTGAATAACAACGAACTTTACTCGGTTGAACCACAATATCAAGATTTGGATATTTCCGCGTTAATTCAGAACAAATAAGTGGGGTTAATGGAACGCGTTTATCCGGAGGGTTTTTTTCTTCGCGCAATACGCCTATTTTTATTTTTTGCATACTATTAATTAAAGATAACCTGTTTTATGTTTTGAAATAAGAGTGTATTTTATGCATACATGTAATTGAAACCCTGTTATTTCGTAACTTTGCAAAGATAACATTTATGCCTGTCTTAAAAAGATTTTTATTATCGCTTGCTTTTGTCTTTTCTTTTTTCAGCGGATTTTCGCAAGTAAAAAAAGAAAATGCATTTACAAAAAAATATTCCCCTCGGGCCCTGCAGCAGGATGTTTCGGTAATAAGGGATGTTGTTTTGGCCATGCACCCGGCTTTGGGCATATATAAAAGCCGTGAGTTTTATCGTACTTATTATGACAGTGTAAAAAGTTCTTTTAATGATAGTTTAACCGAAAGAGATTTCAGGTTAAGGTTAAAATTAGCCATAGACCAGCTTCATTGCGGCCACACCGAAGTTTTGTATTCGGTAAAATATTATTTAGCAAGCAATAAGCTTAAGTTCAATTATTCACCTTATTTTTTTGTTCCGGTTCAGAATAAAGTTTACCTGTTAGCGAGTCTTAATAAAAAGGCCGATACCCTTATTAAAAGAGGAGAAGAGATTGTTTCCATTAACGGTATACCCACCGATTCGATGTTAAGATACAGCAAACGTTTTATAACAACCGACGGATATAACGTTACGGGTAAAGATCATTACATTAAATACGGGTTTAATACTTATTACCTGTCCATTTTTGGAAGGCCTGATACCTTTACGGTAGAATACAAACGAAAAGACAGTATTAGGAAGGCCGTTTATCCTGCATTTAAAGCGAAAAGCCTTCCTTCTATACCTTTAACACTGCGTGATGATTCACTTTATAAAGTATATAAAAAAGCAAGAATGAAATATCGGTTTCTGGATGAAGATAAAAAAACGCTGGTATTAAAAATTGAAAGTTTTTCAAGAAAAAAATTCGGAAACGGCTACCGCAAAATATTTAAAATGCTGAAGGAAAATAATTCCGAGAACCTTGTTATTGACCTCCGTAATAATGGTGGCGGAAGTCTTGAAAACAGTTATCGTTTGTTATCTTATCTTCTTGATTCTTCACGGACGCAAACACTTAAAACCGGAATACGAGCATATCCTTACAGACAGTATACAAAAGGAAATATCTTGTTTAAGTTAATGCGATTTGGTTTTCAGTTAATTGCAAAAAAGAAAACGATAAATGACACAGACAATTATATTTATACGATTAAGCCACTGAAGAAAAATCATTACAACAAAAAAGTATTCGTTTTAATTAACGGGGGATCTTTTTCAGCCTCATGCCTTGTAGCTGCCTATTTAAAATATCAGAATCGTGCCATTTTTGTTGGAGAAGAAACATCCGGCGCTGCGGAAGGTTGTAATGCAGGCATTACTCCGTATTACAAATTGCCCAATACCAGAATCAGGTTGAGAATGCCTGCTTTCAGGGTAATAAATGATGTTTGTCCGGCTGTCACCGGACACGGAATTATGCCTGATTACCCGGTTCAGTACGGGATTAAAGATTTTTTAATGCGCAAGGATCTGGAGATGGAAAAAGTTAAAGAACTGATAAGATAGGGCGTTAAAATAAAATAAAAAGGAAGCCTAAGCCGTAATTTTTTGGTATCTTTGTAATAGTTCTTTATTTATGGGTCCGACCGGTTTTGACAGTAAGCGCATATGGTAGGTAAGCACGTAGAGCGTTGTAAGACGAGCTCTTAAAACTGAACTTTCAAAATTTCAATCGGCGAAGAGAATTCTTACGCTATGGCTGCTTAATTTAGAATTAAGTGACCTTTGCTTTCCGGGGAGCTAAACTGCTCTGCGCTCCGGGTAAAGCATCATAAATGTGCAGTTTGTTTTGCCAGTGTTGCGGGGTAAAACAATATCAGCAACTAAGTTAAAGTTTGGTTTGAATTAACGCCTGGCTTTGATCGAAAATCAAGTTAATGATAAACGTGTAGAAAGCTTATTATTTCCTTATTTGGACGAGAGTTCGAATCTCTCCGGATCCACCTTCACCCTCCGAAGCTCTTTTTAGAGCGAAGGAGGGTTTTTTTTGGAACGAAAATGATCTTTTAATCTTTTACTAATTTTAAACAGAGCTTCTTTGGGCTTCGGTGGACGAAGTCCACTTTGCATTATTAAAATAATTTTATGTGGAATGTTTATTTATTAAAATGTTCGGATGGAACTTATTATACGGGTTGTACAAATGATCTTGAAGATCGAATGAAAAGACATAATAGAAAGGAAATTCTTTATACATCAACAAGATGACCTTTCGAATTAGTAACTTACATTGTATTTACCGATAAATATAAAGCATACAGTTTTGAAAAATATTTAAAATCCGGTTCCGGTAAAGTATTTACGTTTAAGAGATTGGTTTAAATTCTAAAAAGTTCTTTAAATTGGATAAAACTTGAAGTTCTTCAATAATGGTATTTAAAATTTGGTCGGTGAAGTCCACAATGAATCCAAAGTCTCCACGCGAAAACGTGGAGACTTTTTTGTTTCGGGGCTAGCGCTAAAAACGAAGCTAAGATAAAGTATAGGGCGATTTTCCCCTTAGTGCTGAATCTTGATTTTAATTAAAATAAAATATTTATTTATTCTTATATTTGAAAATACACAAAATTTTATTTTACCCCAAAAAGTCATATTGTTTCAGTTTATTCAAAAATTTCAAATCCCTCTCAGAGGAATTAAATACCCTCTCTTTTTTATTTTGATTTCTATGGGCCTGAAGCTCCACGCCCAGGACCAACGCGTTATAGATTCTCTGCAGAAAAAGCTTCCTACTGTAGAAACTGACAGTCTTAGAATTAACATTCTCAATGATCTTTCTGAAGAAATGGTGGATGTTGATCCAGCTAAATCAATTTCCTATGCTACTGAGGCTTTAAAGTTGGCTGAGGGCATAAATCATAAAAGATCAATCGGCGTGGCATTGCATAATTTAGGCAATGGTTACTATAATCTCGCTGATTATAAAAAAGCTTTATCTTATTATATAAGAGGATTAAAAATTAAAGAAGCCCTGGGAAATAAAAGAGGTGTTTTGTCGTCTGCCGGCTCTATCGGAAATATATTTCTTGAACTTCATAAACCTGATGAAGCTTATAAATATTTTATTCAGGCACTTACTATCGGAAAAGAACTGAAAAGTAAAACCGGTACTGCCTCTGCGCTAATTGCTATCGGCACAGTTTATAATGATAAAAAAGATTTTACTCAGGCCATCGAATATACTTTTCAAGCTTTAAAAATATTTGAAGAAACTGATAATAAGGAGGCTGTTGCCACATGTTATAATAATCTTGCCGATGCTTATGAAAATTTAAAGGATAAAAAAAAGGCAAGATATTATATTAATAAAGCCTATGAAAAATATGAGGAAGTAGGAAATGTGTATGGGATGGCACTGGCTTTAAATAACATCGCCAGTTTTTATGAAAACAGTGGTAATTACGAAAAGGCTCTTGAGTATTATCAGCGCGGACTGGAACAGGCAAAAAAAATTAACGCAAATGATAGAATTCTGGCGGCATATAAAGGCATTTCAAAATCCTATAAAAAACAAGGCCGTTTTAAAGAAGCTCTTACCTCTTATGAATTATTTCAGCAAATTAATGATTCAATTTACAATACCGTAAGCAGTAAACAAATTGCCGAAATGCAGGCAAGGTTTGATACTGAAAAAAAGGCGAAGGAAATCGACATACTAACTAAAGATAAAAAAATTCAGGAGGATGCGCTTATCAGGCAGAGATTCATAAGTTGGTCAATTGCCGTTGGAGGAATACTTGTTTTATTATTTGCCGTTGTTGCTATACGCGGGTATAATCAAAAACGAAAAATAAATAAGGAACTTGACCTTAAAAATAAAAAAATTGAAACCGCTTATAATATTATAGAAGATCAGCATAAAGATATTACGGGAAGCATTCGTTATGCAAAAAGACTACAGGAGGCAATATTGCCAACAGTTGAATTTAAGGATATATTTAAGGAGAATGGTTTTGTTTTATATAAACCTAAAGATATAGTAAGCGGAGATTTTTACTGGGTTGAAGAGATAAAAGACAATGAGTCCAGTACAATTTTTTTTGCAGCAGTTGATTGTACGGGTCATGGCGTTCCGGGAGCCTTTATGAGTATTGTAGGCCATAACCTGCTTAACCAGGCCGTTAACGAACATCACCAACTCAAGCCTTCCGACATTCTTGATGAATTAAATGTCGGATTAAGCGAAACACTCCGGCAAACAATTGAAGACTCTGCTGTAAAAGACGGAATGGACATGGCACTTTGCGTACTTAAAAAAAATGCAGCGGCCTTTACTTTACAATTTGCGGGTGCAAATAATCCATTATGGATCGTCAGGTCTAAAGAAGTTCCTGAATTGATTGAAATCAGAGGAGATAAATTTCCTATTGGAATATTTTTAGGCGAAGAGCTTCATAAATTCAATAATCATGAAATTGAATTATTTAAAGGCGATACAATTTATATTTTCACAGATGGTTTTGCCGATCAGTTTGGAGGAAGTAAGGAAAAAAAATTTAAATATAAACCCCTTCAGCAACTCATTTTATCTTTTCAGCATCTTTCAATGAAAGATCAGCATGCCACGCTCAATAAAACCCTTAAGGAATGGAAAGGAGACCTTGAACAGGTTGACGATATTCTTGTAATTGGAATAAGGGTATAACTATAATATAATGCTTGTGGTTCAAATTTTTGGGGAATGCTTTGCCGCATTTTTTATGGGTAAACTGCTGATTTGTTATATTATAAGCAGGCACAAACTTCGCTAAGCACAAATTAATATGGAACAAAGTACTGCCTCAATTTTAAAATTTAATAAGAACCTTCTGCCCGATATGGTTAAACTTAAGTATAAATTAATGACAAATAATTTATATAATTTTTACAGGGGCACTTGTCATTTATACTATGAAGACCTCAGCAAGCATAAGGCGCTGCCGTTTTCACCGCCGGTTTGGATTTGTGGCGACCTTCACATGGAAAATTTTGGAAGTTTTAAAGGCGATAACCGTTTGGTGTATTTTGATTTGAACGATTTTGATGAAGCAATACTGGCGCCGGCCTCCTGGGAAATAACCCGCTTTGTTGCAAGTCTGTTCATAGCCTTTGAAACCATGGGAATTGAACATGCCAAAGCCATAAACATGGCAAAACTTTTTTTAAAAACATATTCGCGGGTACTTGCAAATGGCAAACCCTATTATCTTGAACCAAAAACGGCGAAGGGAATTGTATGTGCCTTTCTTAAACAAGCCAGCGCGCGCAAAAAGAAAAAACTCCTTGAAAAACGAACTGTAAAAGTTAAAAACCAGAGGCTTATAAGACCAACAACCAAGCACCTTAAAATAGAGAAAACATTAAAAAAAGAATTATGCGGGCATATTACCGACTGGGTAAAAAATCATAGCGGCAGTCCTTATAATTATCAGGTGGAAGATGTTGTGTTCAGAGTTGCAGGTTTAGGAAGTATGGGCTTAAAACGCTATTTATTTTTACTTAAAAGTACCAACCGCAAAGAAAAATATTTGCTGGTGGATATGAAACAATCGAAAGTATCTTCCCTCGCCGAACATATTAATTTATATCAGCCCGCCTGGAAAACGGAATCAGAAAGGATTATCGAAATTCAAAAACGCATGCAGAACATTCCTCCGGCCCTTTTAAGCAATATTTCTTTTAAAAAAGATGATTTCGTTATTCAGGAAATGCAATCTGTAAAAGATGGGATTAAGTTAAATTTAATAAAACACAGGTACCGCGATATTTATCAGGTAATTGACGATATGGCCTTGCTTACCGCGTCATCTCAGTTGCGAAGCGCAGGCCGGCAGAATGCAGCTAATGTTGATGAGCTGATTTATTTTGGTCAGGATGCTAACTGGCAGGAAAATATTTTGCATTATGCTTTAAAATATACCGGAAAAGTGAAAAAAGATTATCATGCCTTTTGCACCGCTTACAAGGATTTGAAATTGAATAAAACTGTACAGCAAAAGCAGGCAAATTAATACTCACTTTAATGATAATTATGGACTAATCTTTTGCCAGGCTTGGTACGTTTTTTTTATTGTGAGGATATAACTTAAAAAACGAAAAATTATGAAAAAAAAATTATTTTTAGTGGCATGCATTGCCTCATCAATCGCACTTCTGGCTTTTACCAGAACGCCTTCTGACCGTAATGAAGAGTCAGTTAATTCAACAACATCAACTACTACAACCGATTCTTCTGCCTCAACAATGGGTAGATCAACGGCTGGTACAAAAACAACAAAATCAACCAATGATACTTATACAACCGGGTCTACAAAATCCAGCGGTTCTACTATGAGTACTTCATCAACCAACGGTACAAATAACACTAATTCCACACAGGGTACAGGTTCAACTTCAGGAACAAAAAACAATAAAAACAACAAAAACGACAAAAACAATAAGTCGGGAAATACTACAAACAGCACTAATTCAACAAATAATACATCTTCAACTTCGGCCGGCGACGATAACGGTACAGATGATAACGGAAGTACCGGAACTACCAACTCTACAAAAAATACCGGAAGCACAGGTAATAATAATACTACTAACGGTTCGGGGAATAATAATTCAACTAACGGTTCCGGCAACAACGGTTCAGGTAACAATGGTTCAACCGGTAGTACCGGCAATACAAGTAACCCTAATAACACAGGAACAACAAATTCAACCAATTCAACCAATTCAACCAATTCAACTGGTACCACAAACAGTACAAGCAATAGCGGCAACACAGGGAGTACCTCAAGCACCGGAAGCACAGGAAGCACCGGAAGTACAGGTACTACAAGAAGATAATTGTTAAAAAGCCACCCTCATTGATGGGTGGCTTATTTTTTTTATCTTTAATACATTGTGAAATTTTTATCCTTCGACATACGGGCTCTTTCATTAATGCGAATGGCTATAGCTGCCGTATTAATGCTCGACCTTGCTATTCGCATAGGTGATTTGGAAGCTTTTTATTCAAACACGGGGGCGGTACCCTTAACCATGTTGTTTGAACATTCCTGGAATGACTACTTTGTTTCTTTACACGCCATGAGCGGACTGTGGCAGTTTCAGTTCATTCTTTTTTTAGTGGCATGGTTCTGTGCCATTATGCTTTTTATAGGTTATCGCACAAGGCTCTTTACCGTATTATCCTGGTTCATGCTCCTGTCCATGCATAATCGAAATGGTTTAATACTTCAGGGTGGCGATGATCTTTTACGCATGGTGCTTTTTTGGGGAATGTTTTTACCCTGGGGCGCACGCTATTCATGCGATTCTTTACTTTCTCCTCAGAAATACGAACACAAAACTATTTTAACTGTTGCGGCCATCGCTTACCTCTTACAAATCTGTTATATTTATTCAGGTTCTGCTTTACTTAAAGGTACAGAGTGGAGTAAAGATTTTACAGCCATGTATTTTGTGTACGGCCTTGATCAGATTGTTTACGCTCATTCAAAAGCATTATTTTATTATCCGGAATTATTAAAAAAACTAACGTTTATTGCTTATTATTTTGAATTGTTTGTTCCGGTATTGTTTTTCATCCCCGTTAAACATCAATGGTTCCGGCTGTCAGGGATTATTTTAATTATTTTATTTCACCTGCTGAATGCCTCAACTCTTTTTATTGGTCTGTTCCCCATAATTGGTATAGTTACGAGTTTAGGACTGCTGCCAGCTTTTGCAATGGATAAGCTTGAATTATTATTTTATAAAGTAAAAATAGTATCAGCCGGATCGTTTATAAATATCGCAACATATTTGAACCGGATTTTACGATGGAAACAGCCGGTTTATATCCGTCCGGATTGGATGGAAAATACAAAAATGGCTTTGCTTATTTTTCTGGTTGTTTTTGTTTTCGACTGGAATTTCAGCAACCTTTCATTTATAAACAGTAAGCTTTCCGATGGACTGCGGCCGTTAGGCTATGCTCTACGTTTGGATCAAAATTGGGGAATGTTTGCACCCGGTGTATTTAAAGACGATGGCTGGTATATTCTTGAAGGAGTTACCGAAAAAAATAAAACGCTGAATTTGTTGCAAGAAGGTAAGGATGTTTCTTACCTGAAACCGGCAAGTGTCACCTCCCTTTATAAAAATGACCGGTGGAGAAAGTATACAGAAAACATGATTCTTTCTTATAATACATTTATGAGAGGATATTTTTGCAACTATTATAAACGGGTTTGGAATGAAAATTCCGAAAGTAAAATTAGAACCCTGCGGATTGTTTACATGAATGAATTTACGTTACCCGACTATAAATATTCCCCTGCTTCGAGGGAGGTTTTATGGGAATGTGAGGGCTCTTAAACAAATGTTCAGGTATAAATATTTAATCAATAAAAACGGCTACTTTAAAGGCCTATCTTTGTTTTATGAATAAAAAAATTGGCATCGCAATGCACGGGGGCGCAGGCACTATTTTAAAAGCGCAGATGAATTCTGAGAAGGAATCTTTATACACCAACGCGTTAAAAGAAGCGGTGCTTGTAGGTGAGGCTATTTTGCTTAATGATGGTTACGCCGTAGATGCGGTTGAAGCGGTGGTTAAACAACTTGAAGATAATCCTTTATTTAACGCGGGTAAGGGTTCTGTTTTTACTCATGAAGGTAAAAACGAAATGGATGCTTCCATTATGGATGGCAGAACCCTTAAAGCGGGCGCAGTTAGCAGTGTAATGCACATCCGTAATCCTGTTACGTTGGCAAGGGCGGTAATGGAACACACCGAACACGTATTTCTTTCGGGAAGCGGGGCGGTTGATTTTGCAAGATCAATGGGACTTAAGCTTGAGCCGGATGAATATTTTTTTGTTCAATACCGTTATGATCAGCTTAAAAAGGCAAGGGAATCAGATACCATCGTTCTGGATCATACAGCAATAAAAGATATTGATGAAAAAAAGTTTGGAACCGTTGGGGCTGTTGCCCTCGATGTTTACGGAAACCTCGCAGCCGCAACCTCCACCGGTGGAATGACCAATAAAAAACACGGAAGGATAGGGGATAGCCCGATCATTGGAGCCGGCACATACGCTAATAATAATACCTGTGCCATTTCATGTACCGGACACGGAGAGTTTTTTATTCGTTCAGTTGTGGCTTATGATATTTCATGTTTAATGGAATACAAAGGTCTGTCACTTAAAGCTGCCTGTGATTATGTTGTAAAAGATAAGCTGGTAAAATTAGGAGGCGAAGGCGGCCTCATAGCCATTGACAAAGAGGGTAATATTCAAATGCCATATAACACAGAAGGAATGTACCGTGCAAGCAAAACAAACAACGAAGATTTAGTGATTGGAATTTACTAAACCTTTATATAACAACGCTTCCGCATTGGACATAAATTTCTTTTCGTGAATTAGAAAGCCGTTACCTCTTGCAAGCATATGTACTTTAAGTCCTTCAATACCTAAAGGATAATCGTCTTCAATGATGCTGATACTGTTATAGCGGATTCTTGTTCCGTCAATAATAATAACCATTCCCGATCCAATGCAAACAGCCTCATTGCCTTTTGAAATTAATAGTGCTGTATCTTCTCCAATACCTATTCCAAGTGATAGAGGATTCATGGCAACAGCCTGTGCAAGTCTTCCGAAACGGCCACGTTTTACAAAATGTGTATCTACAATGCAACTGTCTAAAACCTCCAGTCCATACGTTATTTTTACGTGTCCCTTTAACATGGCTTCATTATTTTCGGCATGGTAAATCATTAAGCGCCCCATTGCCATTGCCCCGGCGCTGGTTCCGGCTAATAAAAAATGTTCATCCTTCATGTAACGTTTCATGATAACCTGCATGAGGGCTGAACCGCCAATAATGGTAGATAGTCTGAATTGATCACCCCCACTGAAAAATACAGTGTCGGCATTTTCAATACGTGTAATTAAATCAGGATTTTTAAGATCCTCTTTATTTTCAATACTCATGTGGCTCACGTTATGATAACCCGCCTTTTTAAATGAACGGATATACATATTACCTGTTTTAAACGGTTGTTGTGAGGCCGTTGTAATTATTTCGATTTTATCATATTTTCCTCCGCCCGGCGGTATTAAATGATTAAGAATTTCATAATCAATAAAATTTTTATTTTTTAATTTTATCTGCGGTCTTATTCTGATAGGGCCTTTATCTTCAGCGCCACCAATAATTAAAAGCTTTCCTTTTGGTGTCATAAAAAATAGTTTGTTTTATGAAGCCTTTAATAAAATTTGATTATCCATGCCGGCTTGCATCATTTCTTCTTTTTGCATTTCCGAAAGATAAGTAATACTTTCTTGTACACAATCTGTACAAACGGTTATAAAAGCATCTTTTTTTGCACTTTGAATGGCAAATTCAATCGCTTCGCGTTCATCGGAAATAACCTGCACCGGTATGTCTTTTTTTATTGAGTGTATTCCTTCTAAAATTAATTCAGTTATGGCCTCTTTGGTACGTCCCCTCAAATCCTTATCATGCCTGATAATTATTTCATCAAACATTTGCGCGGCAAAAATTCCAATATTTCTGATGTCCTCATCGCGCCTGTCTCCTACTGCAGCAATAATTCCAACTTTACTTGGAGATTGCGTTTTTTCAAGAAAACCTTTTAACTCCAGAAAACCGCCACTGTTATGCGCATAATCAACCATTACATCATAATTTTTGAAATTAAAAACATTCATTCGGCCGGGAGTAAATTGTGGCGAAGGAATAAAAGTTTTTAAAGCCAACCTGATATTTTTTAGAGTGAAATTTTTTAAATATGCCGCCAGTACTGAAGGCAATATGTTCTTAATCATGCTGTCAGCCTTTCCGCCCATGCTTAAAGGAATATCTTCTATTCTTTCAACCGGTATTTTGGTTTGACCTGCAAAAATGGTCACCATACCATTTTCAATAACAACTGCAAGGCCACCGTTTTTACAATGTTTAAGAATACGTTCGTTCTGCGGGTCAAGACTAAATAAACCTATGTTACAATCAAGTTCGGTGTGCATATCATACACTCTTTCGTCGTCGGCATTTAAGATCGCGTAACCATGTTTAAAGGTACTGTGTGCTACTACGCCCTTTACGCGTGCCATGTCGTGAAGCGTATCTATTCCTCCAACAGATAAATGATCGTCTGAAATATTTGTAATGATGCTTATGTCGCAATTATCAAATCCTAAACCTGCCCGTAGAATGCCGCCTCGTGCGCATTCCAATACCGCAAAATCTATTGTGGGGTCTGTAAGAACTGTGTTTGCACTCATAGGACCTGTACAGTCGCCCAGGTTTATAAGATGATCCTGAATATAGGTGCCATCGGTTGTAGTATACCCGACTTTATGACCTGCCTGTTTGGCCATGTGCGCAATCAGACGGGTGGTTGTGGTTTTTCCGTTTGTTCCGGTTACTGCTACCAAAGGTATTCTTGCTTCTGATCCTTGCGGGTAAAGCATATCTACAACATGCGCGGCTACATTTCTTGGTTTTCCCTTAGAAGGAAACAGGTGCATTCTGAAACCCGGACAGGCGTTTACTTCTAAGATACCGCCGGTTTCGTTGGTAAGCGGTGTATCAATGCCTTTAGCCATTACATCAATCCCGCAAATATCCATGTTTAATAAACGTGCAATACGTTCGGCCATAAAAACATTGGCAGGATGAACAAGATGTGTTACATCAGTAGCTGTTCCGCCGGTGCTGATGTTTGCTGTATCTTTTAAAAGTACAACTTCATCCTTTGCAGGAATGGTTTCAAGGGTGTAATTTTTTTGCGCTAAAATATCGGTTGTTATCTTGTCGATTTTTATTTTGGTAAGAATTTTTTCATGGCTTTCTCCGCGGTCGGGATCACAATTAGTTTCATCTATCAATTGATGAATGGTTGACACGCCGTTTCCTGTAACCAAGGCGGGGGTGCGTTTTGCAACGGCTACAAGTTTAAAGTTAATGACTAAAAACCTGAAGTCGCAGCCCTCCATGTATTTTTCTACTAAAACCTCTTCAGAAATTTCTTTTGCAAGTTGAAAGGCTTCTTTAGCTTCCTTAAGAGTGCGTATATTAATAGTTATACCTCTTCCATGATTACCGTTAATGGGTTTTATTACCAGCGGGTAACCAACGGTGTCAATGGCGCTTTGCAAATCTTCTTCATCGTAAACTAATTCGCTTGCGGGACAAGGTATGTAAGCAGATTTTAAAAGTTGTTTGGTTTCGTTTTTATCGCAGGCAATCTCAACGCCCATGTGACTGGTTGAGCTGGTCATTGTGGCACGGATCTTTTTTTGATGAATGCCCTGCCCAAATAATACAAAAGAACTGTTGTTTAATCGCTTAAAAGGAATACCGCGGGATTTTGCTTCATCCACTATGGCTTGTGTGCTGGGACCAAGTCCGTATTTTGCCTTCAAACGTTTTAACGCTTCAATATCTGCGTTAAGATCATACTCTACGTTATCAACCAGTGCCTGTGCTATACGCACTGCGGCCTCCGCGGCATACAAACCAGCCTTTTCAACATGGTAGGCAAAAATTACAAAATACACTCCGTGTTGATTATCAGACCGGGTTCTTCCATATCCAACATCCATTCCGGCAAGTGTTTGTATTTCAAGGGCTATATGTTCAACCACATGTCCTATCCAGGTACCATCTTTAATACGGGAGAAAAAACCACCTTCATGCTCTTCAGAGCAACGGTGAGTGTACATGCTTGGGATTAATTTTTCAATACGTTCCGAGAATCCATCTATTTTATTTGTTGGAAAATCTTCAAGTTTCTCCAGGTCCAGACTCATGATAATAATGTTTTGTCGATAATTCGACCAGAAATTCGGGCCCCTCATTACCTTGATACTGTTGATCTTCATATATAGGAATTTACTTATCCTATATTAAAAATTGTACCAAATACTAAATAGCTGGAAATCAGTTTTAGTTTTTAGGGATAGCGAGAGTATTTTCTACAGTTTTGTAGAAGTGGGGAATGGCCTAAAAGCAAAAACCGCCGGACTTTTTTGCAAAAGACCGACGGTATTTGTACAGCCAATTTCTTGAATGTTCAAAATTGACTAATACTTCTGTCATAAAATGCCTCAAATCCTTGATGGCACGTAAAAATAATACATGTTACCATGATTAAATTTGCGTTTTAACAACTATTTTAATGTTAATTAGATAGTTTCATATTAATGTATTAAACTCTTATGCCTTAAAAGCGGTTTCTGATTTTCAGTGTGTTATAAAAACTTGATAAAAATACTGGTGTTAAAATTACCCAAAACGAGCAAATTACCCCCTGAATTCAATGCCTGCCGACCTTAGCTCCTGAAACACTGCCAGCATAATTTCTGATTTTGTCTGCGAGTTTATCTGATTTGATTTAGCCGGATCATACCAAAAAGTAATATTAATTTTTATTCTATCTGAGCTTAACGAATCGGCCATCACTAATACTTCTTTTCCTTTATTGTGATTTATATATTCAAATGAGTTGATTTTGTCAGTGATGAGTTTAATAACATCTCTGGCTTTATCTACATCTGTACTCACGGTAAAGGTTTGTCGCAAATCCTCATTATTATTATAAATAGA
>JAOQAF010000217.1 GCA_025963735.1 Bacteroidota bacterium | reverse complement strand
TCCTGGTGCCAAGGAGTTACCCATGCGCCGGTTCCGGTGATACCTGTAGTAATTGCAGCCCATGTAGCCCCGCCATCGGTTGTTCGGTTAAACGACCCATTATATTGCTCTCCATACATAACTAAATCATTACTCTGATCGATAAAACAATCCATTCCATCACCGCCCATAGAACTGCTCCATCCGCCTGAATACGTATTGGTTCCGTTATCCTGGTGACCGGTAATGGCTTTATTATAAGTTGTTTTAGAAAGACCGATTTTATAAATTTCAGAAATGTTCATATTACCGTTTATATCTGCAAAGGTTGCTCCGCTATTGGACGTAAAGAAAACGCCGCCATCACAGGCAATGTATAGAGATGTTCCGCTCTTATAAATAAGATCGTGAATATCAGCATGCACATAAGGCGCGCCGCTACCCTGCCACTGAGCGAATATAGACCAGTTCGTTCCACCATTCATTGTTCTCCAGATATTAACTCCACCAACAACCACTTCGTTAGAGTTGGTAGGGGAAGCTGCCACCGACAAAGTATACCATCCCTGTCCTCCTGTATCGTTACCCGCAGGCACCCATCCTAATAAATTGGGTGTTGTTGCTTTAGAAGTAAAAGCCGCACCACTGTTTGTTGATTGATAAAAACCTAAGAAACCGCTGTTTGCGGCGCTGCTTGCTACCACATAAACAACAGACGCATTAGCAGGTGTAACCGCTATGGCTAATCTGTTGTTGGAAGCGGAAGTTGGTAAGCCCGCAGTAACGGTTGAAAAAGAACTTCCGCCGTTAGTAGACATATAAAAACTTGTATTCACTGCATATATAGTTGTTGTATCGCCCGGCTTATATTCAATGTCTGTCATGCTTGCTGCTGCAACAACCTGCGCCCAGGTTGTACCGCCATTAACCGTACGATAAACACCATTGGTTGTAGCGGCAAAAATTGTATTTTTATTTAAAGGATTAATAATTAATTTATAAATTTTACGGCCCTGGGTTACTGCCCAGGATAAACCGGTTGTGCTCCAGGTTAAACCACCGTCAGTTGATTTTAAAACACCAATACTGTAATTATCACCGGCATCACCATCACCGGTAGCTAAATACATATTTTGGGGATTGGTAGGATCGAAGACCACATCCGAACAACCTGTTATAGTTAAAAGATCTGTATTTGTAATCCAGCTGCTTCCCGTGTTTGTTGTTTTCCATAAACCACCGGCAGGGGCACATGCCCAATATCCTGTTGAACTTGCAGGATCAAAACGAATCGCGTTTATCCTTCCCGCGTTAGCTCCTGAAAGATCGCCGAAAGGACCAATTGGCTGCCAGGTGGCAGACATAATTGAGTTACTTCCACCTATTTGTTTTTGAGAAGAGTTTTGAATAACATAACCCTGGTATTCCTCAAATGCTTTTGAATACAAACGTTTATCGCCTGAAGGATAAACACGAGGAGCCATTAAATGTTCCCAGCGTTTGTATAATTCATAACCTGCTAATTCCTGTTCTTCTTCTGAACCCACTTTGCGGTTTTTTACCACACCGCTCTTTTTTTCCTGTTCTAATTCTTTTTCAAAATGTTTATAATAGGCGTTCATACGAGCCTGCGTTACATAAAAATTTTCATTAGGATCGGCCCAATTATAATTTACTTTTTGTTTTCTTTGGCCAAAAGAGTTGGTTGTGCATACTGCGAAGAGTAAAATTAAGGCCAGTGGTGATAAAAGTTTTTTCATTTAGTCAAAAATTAGTTTCGGAAGTTAGTAAATTCTAAAAGCAAAAATTAACCGTTGGTGTATTTGTTGGTAAAAGAGGTCACATTTTTAATTAAATATTTTACTTAAAAGGATGAGTGGTTTAAAACGGTTATAGGAGGGGGGGATATTCGCCCGCGACACATTTTCCAACAAAGTTTTCGCTGCGATGTTGTTAAGGTGTCAAGTAATATTTATTGAATAGCACAGGTTAATATTTTCTTGCAGATTATTCGCAGAGAAGAAACTGATTTTACCTGAGGCCATAAAATGTTAACTGATATTTTCGCGCAGAGTGAAGGGGATTGATTCGCAGAAAGAGTAACGGTTAAAAGATTGATTTATTATTTCGCAGAAGAGTCCTTTTTTTTAGTTTCATACTACTATTTTTTTGCTATTCCTTATTCAGTACTGAAGCTTGTATGAACTGATTTCAGTAAAAATCGGTGTAACAGAAAGGTTGAGGCCACTGGACTAGAATGACCCCACTCCTCCATCCTTCGACTACGCTCAGCATGACGGCTTGAAATAAATTCAGCATGACAGCAGAAAATAAAAAACCCCGATATATTTTTATCAAGGTTTTAAATTTTAAACATTCGAAAAATACTTACCAGATGAAAAATAAAAAAAGAACCAATAGGGTGATAACAATAAGTATTGCGGATAAAGTTGTACATATTATAAGGGCGGCATTTGCCAGTTTAAGTCCTTTATATTTATCTGGCGATGTACGAATTTTTTTTCGGGCCTGTAATCCTGTACATATTCCCAGAATCAGTGCTATTACTAAAAGGAACAGGAAGAGAAACGAAAAAAGCGCAAAAGGAAATAATACTAAAGCAATTAATGATTCAACCAGAGCTGCCTTTGCTTTTGGATGAACTGTTGGTACGAGGGGCAAAGTTTGCACCGGTTGAAAGCTTTCAGTTGATCCATTCGCGAACTTTAACATAAGCACCTTTTTCTTTTTAACCTTAATAGTACTTGCGTTTGTTTCATCACACCGTTTGTACTCTATATCATTTTGGTTAACTGCAATTATTTTTGCCTGAACTTCCGAACCGTTCTGGAAGTAAATGATATCTGCACAACTATCCGATGATAGGTTGGCAGGGGCTACCAAAAACGGAGAGGCTATCAGGGTTTTATCCGCTGAAGCGACTACCTCATTGGACGGCACCGCTACTTCCGTTTTTGGTTTGTATCTTAATTTTTTATCAGAGGTTTCAGTAACATGTAGTGAGGTTCTTCGATCAGTATTTGATAAAGCGAGATCGAGATAATATCCATTTCTATACGAGCGTTTTTTAATTGTACAAGAGAAAGAAAAAACACTGAGAATTAAAATTAAGAGGCAATATTTCATTTGCTAAAAATAAAAAATACACGACGATTCCTACCTGGATCTTATACTATTTATATTTTATTTGTGAGCTTCGCATTTTCCAGGTCATTTCGTTTTTGAAGAGATGTTTTGCAATAATATTGCGAAACAAAAGTGTTTTGTGCTGCCGGATGTTTGTTTAACCGATGGATATCAGTTGGCCAACGTTAGGGATGGAGGCATTTGTTTGAGCTCTTTTATGTTTGCTCTGATAATACAAACATAAAAAGCGAGTGCGGAGAGCCCCTCCCTTCCCTTTCCGGGAAATAAAACAGCGGAAGGGGACGCCCAACAAAAAACCCCGATATTTCTATCAGGGTCTTAAATTATATGTCTTAAATCTTACTTCTAAGATCTAAACTTTAAGCTTCGCTTTTTTCAACATGGCCTTCCGGCTTTGGTAATAAAGCTTTGCGGCTTAATTTGATCTTCTTTGTTTTTGGATCATCGCCTACATATTTTACTTTAATGATGTCACCTTCTTTAATAACACCTTCTAAAGTATCAATGCGTTTCCAATCGTATTCGCTGATGTGTAACAAACCATCTTTACCCGGAAGGATCTCTACAAAGGCTCCGTAAGGCATAATGGATTTTACTTTCGCATCATAAATAGCTCCCGGTTCAGGAACTGATACAATGCCTTTTATTTTTGCCATAGCGGCCATTACGTCGTCTTTGCTTGTTCCAAACACTTCCACAATTCCTGTTTTACCTTCTTCGGTAATAACAATGGTTGTGTTAGTTGACCGCTGCATTTCCTGAATTACTTTGCCTCCGGGCCCTATTACGGCTCCAATGAATTCTCCCGGAATAACAAGCTTTTCAAAGCGCGGAGCATGTGGTTTATAATCTTCACGCACATCGCCTAATGCCTTCAACATTTCGTTCATGATGTGCAAACGTCCTGCTTTAGCTTGTTCCATAGCTTTTTCCATTACTTCGTATGGTAAGCCATGAACTTTTAAATCCATTTGAACTGCAGTGATACCGTCTCTTGTACCGCACACCTTAAAGTCCATATCTCCTAAATGATCTTCATCTCCAAGTATATCGGATAGAATGGCGTAGTTACCTTTATCATCCGTGATCAAACCCATGGCAATACCTGCCACCGGTTTAGCAATTTTAATACCTGCATCCATTAAAGCCAGAGTGGCTGCACAAACCGTAGCCATACTCGAGGAACCATTACTTTCTAAAATATCGCTTACCACACGGATGGTGTAACCCGAATCGGTTGGCACCACACGTTTTAAGGCGCGCTGTGCAAGATTACCATGACCAACTTCGCGACGACCTACACCGCGGTTTGGTTTGGCCTCGCCGGTACTAAAGCCCGGAAAGTTATAATGTAAAATAAATTTCTCTTCACCTTTATTAAACGCACCGTCAATCATCATGGCATCTTTAGGTGTACCTAAAGTTACAGTTGTTAACGATTGTGTTTCGCCGCGTGTAAATACAGCGCTACCGTGTGGCATCGGTAAATAATTTACTTCGGCCCAAATGGCGCGGATGTCCGTTGTTTTACGGCCATCTAAACGAACTTTTTCATCTAAAGCCAAACGACGCACCGCATCGTACTCCACGTCATGGTAGTATTTGCTGATAAGAGCGCCTTTTTCTTTCAGTTCTTCTTCGCTGAAAGTCTTTTTATATTCTTCTAATACAGCCTTAAAATCTTCTTTACGGTTATTCTTATTCGCCTGTAATTTTCTGGCAACCGCGTAAACTTTATCGTAAGTGTCTTTATGAACTTTTGCTTTTAAATCTGCATCGTTTGTTTCGTGATTGTATTCACGTTTTGGTTTAAGACCTGCTTTAACGGCAAATTCGTTAATTCCTTTGATGTGACCCTTAATAGCTTCGTGACCAAACTTAATGGCTTCAAGCATTTCAGCTTCGCTTACTTCGCTCATTTCACCTTACACCATTAAAATATCGCTGGCGCTTGCCGCGATGATCATATCGATGGTGCTGTTTAATAACTGTGATTTACCCGGGTTAATGCAAAGTTTTCCGTCAACTTTACCAACGCGTACTTCGCTGATTGGACCATTAAACGGAATATCGGAAACTGCGATTGCTGCAGATGCCGCGATACCAACTAAAGCATCCGGTAATGTATCGTTATCGGTAGATAAAAGCGATAACATTAATTGAGTATCAGAGTGGTAATCATCCGGAAATAAAGGACGGATGGCCCTATCAACAATACGTGATATTAAAACTTCATAATCTGATAATTTTGCTTCGCGGCGAAAAAAGCCGCCCGGAAAACGTCCTGCAGAAGCATATTTTTCCTGGTAATCAACTGTTAATGGTAAAAAATCAATTCCTTCTTTGGCGTCTTTGTTACTAACGATAGTAGCAAGGATCATTGTGTTTCCTAATCTAAGTACAACCGAACCATCAGCCTGTTTGGCCAGTTTACCGGTTTCTAATGTAATTGATCGTCCATCTCCAAGATCAAAACTGTGTGTAATTCCTATTTGTGACATATTTGTTTGTTTTGTGCTCCGGCGTTTCCAGGGCGGTTTATATTTATTTGTTTATCTCTTAACTGAACCACATAGGTCACATAATTTTTTATGTTTCATATGTTTTATTTTTTTAAACCACCAGCACAATAGATTATCTTTCTATATGTTTCAATGCGATGTGATTATCTCGTTTTAACAAAAAAGGCACTTCGAATTGTTTTTCGAAATGCCCTGTTTTATAAGTTTTACCGATAAATAATTATTTACGGATATCTAACGTCTTGATGATAGCACGATAACGTGTTAAATCATTTTTCTTTAAATAATCTAACATTGCACGACGCTTACCAACTAAGTTTAACAAGGCACGCTGAGTACCAAAATCTTTCTTATTTGCTTTTAAGTGACCGGTTAAATGATCGATTCTTTGGGTGAAAAGAGCAACCTGTGCTTCTGCACTGCCTGTATTTTTATCGCTACCCGCGTATTTCTTAAAAATGTCTTTCTTTACTTGTGATGATAAATACATTGTATCTAAATTTTTATTGAGGGCCAAAGATAGGGTTTTTTACGTAATTCCAAAAAATTATTTGCTTTTTTCTGCAAGTTCTTAGCCGTTTTCTTTTTAAAATTAAAAAACCCGCTTTTTGGGCGGGCTTAAAATATGTATTTCTCTTATTTTTTCGCGTCGGCAAGAAACGTTGCCAGGCCGCTGTCGGTTAAAGGATGTTTTAAAAGCGCGGTGATAGCGCTTAGAGGGCAAGTGGCCACATCTGCACCAATTTTAGCACAATCAATAATGTGCATCGGGTGACGAACACTGGCCGCAAGGATCTGGGTTTCGTAACCGTAATTATCATAAATGATACGGATATCTTCAATCAATGATAATCCATCTGTACTCACATCGTCTAACCTTCCAATAAAAGGCGACACATAGGTAGCACCTTCTTTAGCCGCTAAAAGGTCTTGGCCGGCACTAAACACAAGAGTACAATTGGTTTTAATTCCTTTTTCGCTGAAATATTTAATGGCTTTAATGCCATCTTTAATCATTGGAACCTTCACGACAATCTGAGGATGGAGTTCAGCCAATGCCTCCCCTTCTCTAATAATACCGTCAAAATCCGTTGAAATAACTTCGGCACTTACATCGCCTGTAACTATGTTACATATATCCACGTAATGCTTTAAAATATTATCCTGTCCTTTAATACCTTCTTTGGCCATTAAAGAAGGATTAGTTGTAACACCGTCTAAAACGCCCATATCCTGAGCTTCTTTAATCTGCTCGAGGTTGGCTGTATCTATAAAAAATTTCATGTTTGTTTGATTTTTGAATGGTGAAGATACTATATAAAGTGTAAAGTGTAAAGTATAAAGTATAAAGTATAAAGTATAAGGCTTAGAATTTAGTGTTGTGTTTGTCTAATTTCTTTTTAACTATACTTTAATTTTTTACGGAATATTCATGTATTTGTGAGTTTGAAGTGAGATCATCCATTTTGGATCATTTTTTACATACTCAATTATCTGTGGCGTTAACGCATCGCGCTTACTCCACTCCGGCTGTAAATAAAGATAACAGTCTTTACTTACCTGCAGGGCCTGCTCTTCGGCCCATTTAAAATCATTTATATTATGCACAATTACTTTTAATTCGTTTGCTTTTAAATAAACTTCTTCTTTTGGCTTCATTGTCTTTTTAGGAGAGAGACAGATCCAGTCCCAATAGCCACTGAGATTGTAAGCACCGGAAGTTTCAATAAAAGTTTGAATTTCTTTTTGTTTGAATAAAGAAGTGAGATAATTTAAATTGTAGATAAGGGGTTCGCCCCCGGTAACTACCACGCTTTTTGCGTTAAAAGACAAAACATTATTTAAAATATTTTCCGCTTTTGTTAAAGCGTGCAGATTGGCGTCCCAGCTCTCCTTCACATCGCACCAGTGACAGCCAACATCGCAGCCACCCACGCGAATAAAGTAGGCGGCTTTTCCTGTATTAAATCCTTCTCCCTGAATGGTGTAAAACTCTTCCATTAAAGGCAAAAGCATTCCTTTATCTAATAGATCTTTTTGATCGGGATGAAGACTATGTAATTTATATTCCAAAAGGCCGGCAAAGTTAGTAAATAATTGGTTGCCGAGCGGTTCACCCGTGGACTATAACCAATTTTATGAAATTCAGTTCATTTTTTGAAGAAAATCAAGCTTGTAATGAACATCCATATTGAACTCATTATGTGTGAAATTTTCAGAAAATTTTTTGTACAGAAGAATACACTTTAACTTTAGAAGGTTGGCTCCTTCGTTTTTGTCCAACTCCAGATGGTATTTCATTTTTTCAAAGAGGAGATCTGCCAGTATTTTGTAGTGTTCGGGCAAGAGTGAAGAGTTATTTACTATTTCGGTTTGAAATTCTTCCAAGGAAAAGTTTTCTACAGCTGAAACTTCAAAAGGAGTAAATTTTTTTGATGCTTCCTCAATTTCCTTTTCAAAATTTTCCCAGTCCTTTTGCATTTTAAAACCCAGTATAACGGCCAGCACTTTGCCGAACTCCTCAAACTGACGCATCAACAAATCTTTTCTAAGCATGTGCTTTTATCTCATTATAAATACCAAGAACCTGCGTTATTACAAATTCCGTTTCGTTATTATAAACAATATAATCCGCGAGCTTTTTTTTATCTTCCTGTGGCAACTGGCTTTTCATTTTTTTAAGAATGTCTTCCCGGCTCAGGCCATCGCGCGTAGCCACCCTGTTTATCCTTATTTCATCTTCGGCAACCACCAGTACAATTTTATCCATTGCCTTATCAATATTCGCTTCAAACAACAAAGCGCTTTCTTTAACGATTATCTTTCCTGCATTTTCAGACGCAAACTTTTCGAACTGGATTTTTACTGCCGGATGTATAATTCCGTTTAAGCTGTTAAGCAGTGAAATGTCTGAAAATATTTTTGAACTGATGTAAGGCTTATTTAAAAGGTTCTCGGTAGTATAACTTTCATTTCCTAATAATTCAATAACCCTGTTTTTTATTTCCGCATTAAAGTAAACAAGTTTAGCGGCGTCATCGCTGTTAAATACGGCGCATCCCAGAATTTCAAACAGCCGGGCCACTACGCTCTTTCCGCTTCCTATTCCTCCTGTTAAACCAATAATCATTTTTTTATAATCAGTATTTCAGCCTCACTGGGTTCAATTGAAATTATATTAACGTTCCCGGGCTGTGTGCTTAAAAAAACAGGCGTTTTATTACTGGCATTAAAATTAGCGCTGTTAATACTGGCCCTGAACAAATTTGTATCGGCTGGCGTAAAATTATTTTGCAAGGCAGTAAATTTAACCCTTACCCTTGAAGGAAAAACGTTAATACTTTTGGCATTAAGATTATAGCTAATTACGTTTATGGGCAAGCTAACGGTTTGCTCTATTAACCTTTCAACGTCCACAATAACACTGATCTGGTTGGCGTTATAATAAACATTTTCATCGGGTTTAATTAAGGCAATCTTTTTTTCTGTCCTCACCGAAAGGTTATTAAGATAAAGGGCCTGGGTGTAAATGGTGTCAATACGCCGGATAGAAGCACTGTCGCCAATAATTGTAACAAAGGCGGGATTAATATCGGGAGTTTTTGCGCCAAATCCGGGAAGGCATTTTATATAAAAGGGCACCTTTACAGGCACCTTTTTCTGGTAAGCGCTCTTCTCAACTAAATAAATAGT
>JAOQAF010000214.1 GCA_025963735.1 Bacteroidota bacterium | reverse complement strand
TTAAAAGTGTTAATGCTGACTTCGATCCCGGACCGGCAACATATTCAATGGCAGCGCCAAATTCAAACGAGGATGTTTTTATTATAAAATTGGACCCTCAAGGGAATTTGGTTTGGGTAAGACAAATGACAGGGCCAAACAACCAAACCGGTTTCGGGTTAAATATCGATAAGCTTGGAAACCTTATTACTACTGGACTATTTCAAGGCATAAGTGATTTTAATCCGCCCAGCGCTACCTACACTATGTCTCCCCATAATTCTTTAAATAATGATTACGAAATATTTATTCATAAAATAGATTCTGCCGGACAATTCATTTGGGCCAAACAAATTGGTGGCTCAGATTTCAGCAGAGGCACTTCAGTTACGGTTGACTCTCTTAATAATATCTTAACTACTGGTTATATTGTTGGGACTGCAGATTTTGATCCTGGTCCTGCTGTTTATAATTTAACATCTGCCGGTGGAACTGATGTATTTCTAAGTAGGCTTGACCCTAATGGAAATTTTATTTGCGCTTCTGTATTTGGGGGACCAGGATACGATGAAGCTTATTCGATTCAAAACACTAAAACAGGCAATATTTACGTTGCGGGTATCTTTAAGGTAGTAGCAGATTTCGACCCTGGGCCTGGAGTTCATAATATTAGTTCGAATGGCAGTGATGATCTTTTTATCGCCAAATATAATTCCTGTTTTTTAACAGTAGGTGAAAAGGAAATTACTCACAATCCATTCTTTTCACTCTATCCAAATCCTGCGAATGGATTTATAACTCTTTTAAATGGCACAAATGTTCCCGCAAAAACAGAAGTTACACTATTTAATTCATTAGGAGAAAAAATCTTTCAGTCAACCATTTTAGAGAAAAACAGTTTTACCATAGATGTAAAAGAATATCAAAGAGGAATATATTTTATGGAAGCAAAAAACAGCAGTGAAAGAATGGTCACAAAAATAATTCTGGAATAATAGAATTATAATGTAGAGTAAGTGTGACGGTCAAGCCGGATTTCTATCACGAAGCGTAATAATTATTCTAAACTTAGTTAAGGTGTTGCTGTTTATTCCCACGCTTCATGATCATGGCCGAAATAAAAGCGCCGCTTAATCCAATTAATATTAAAGGAAATAATTTTCCCGTGGCAGCTTTACCCGCCGACAAACCATTGATTTGTTCAGAAATTATTTTTGAAAAATCAGTGATCTTAACTTTGTCAGGAGATTTAACCTGCCATTCATTTAAAATCTTTAAATATTCAGGACTATTATAATACTGAACGGCAATATCCCTGAACTTCCAGTTAAATTCAATGTAATTATACAGGGTTAAAAGAACTGCGGCAACAGCCAAAACCGTTAGTGCCATTCTTACCGCGTCCTTTCCGCTTATAACACCGCCAAAATCCTTATCCCTTACCTGCTGAATGGCAAATATGAAAAAAGGTATGATCATGAATATCCCTACAACGTTGGAGTAATAAAACCCAAATCGGGTAAGCGTAAACCCACCTAATAAAATAATGAGTTTAAAAACAATTACAACTAATGAATAAATTAAACCAATGGTGAGGGCGCGTTTGTTCATTTTATTAGCCGTTCATGCTTATCAGGAATTCTTCATTTGTTTGCGACCTGCGCAAGCGCTCCAATAAAAACTCCATCGCTTCCTGCGGATTCATATCGCCCAGATGCTTACGTAGAACCCATAAGCGACTCAATGATTCTTTATCAATTAAAAGATCGTCACGACGTGTAGAAGAAGCTAAAAGATCAATAGCCGGGTAAATACGGCGGTTAGATAATTTTCTATCCAACTGCAATTCCATATTACCAGTTCCTTTAAATTCTTCAAAAATAACCTCATCCATTTTAGAACCGGTATCTGTTAATGCTGTTGCCAGAATAGTTAATGATCCGCCGTTTTCCACTTTACGTGCGGCACCAAAGAAACGTTTTGGTTTGTGTAAAGCGTTCGCGTCTACCCCACCCGTTAAAACTTTTCCGCTGGCAGGGGATACTGTATTATAAGCACGTGCCAAACGCGTGATACTGTCTAATAATATAACCACATCATGTCCGCATTCAACCATACGCTTTGCTTTTTCCAAAACAATGTTCGCGATCTTCACGTGCTTTTCAGCAGGCTCGTCAAAAGTACTGGATACAACTTCGGCTTTAACGCTGCGGGCCATATCAGTTACCTCTTCCGGACGTTCATCAATTAATAAAATAATTAAATATATTTCAGGATGATTATAAGCTATCGCATTTGCCACATCTTTTAGTAAAACAGTTTTACCGGTTTTTGGTTGAGCAACAATTAACCCCCGCTGACCTTTTCCTATCGGAGAAAAAAGATCCATTACACGGGTACTCATATTTTCCTGAGGGTGGCCGGTTAATTTTATTTTTTCATATGGAAATAATGGTGTGAGGTATTCAAACATTACGCGGTCACGCACAAATCCAGGGTCGCGGCCATTGATCTGATCCACTTTAATCAGAGGAAAATATTTTTCACCTTCTTTTGGAGGACGAACTCCGCCTTTAACCACATCGCCCGATCGTAATCCAAATAATTTTATTTGTGATTGAGAAACATAAACATCATCCGGAGAATTTAAATAATTGTAATCAGGGCTTCTTAAGAATCCATAACCATCGGGCATTATTTCCAGAACACCGGCGGCAAAAACAATATTGTCAAAATTATAATAAACTTTCTCAGGCTTTTTAACAGGCACTACTTCCGCTTCATGATGAGAATTTTCGGGGGCCTGATGCGTTTCTTCGGTTTCCGTATTTTGTACAGGCACTTCGTGATTTTCAACAGAACTCTGATCTGAACTTTCGTTCGTGTTTTCAGTAGTTTCATCCTTGGTTTCAGGAACGGGCTGAATTGTGTGTTCTTCTTCAGGATGAGAATTTACGGACTCAGTAACATGATGTTCCACTATGGGATCAAGTTTTACTTTACGCGGACGTTTTTCTTTGTGATCCTTAGGGTCTTTTTCTTTTGCCATATTTTTATTTTCGCCTTTAGCGAATGATAGTGATACTGAATTTGCCAACGCGGGGTTTTCTATTTGCGCATCAACAATTTTTAAAACAAGCTCTCCTTTAGCGAGGCCTTTAGAATCAATTGAAAGTGCTTTCGCTATTTCTTTTAAATCAGGCAGCGAACGCCCGCTCAGGTCCATTACTTCGAACATAGATTACAATAAATTAAACAGATATATTTTCAGTAAATTTTTAATTGTTTCAGATTGATTGGTTAAGCGCAAGAAAATGCGTTTGTTAGAATCGATACAATATTAACGAAAATATTTGAATAAGCCAAATTAATTAGCACATATTGTTAACTGCCAATGCGGTGACTGGATTTATCAAAATTTCATTGGCGGAAAAACAGGCTTACTTTTGCTCTAAAAACTTATTCAGATCTTTGGTTGTACGGCTAAAAGAAAACACTTCGCTTACCTGGTAATAATTCGCTTTATCTACACAATAGTTGTACGCATATTTCGCGAACATTAATTTATGATCATCTGTCCCAAAAAGTTCGCATATTCCTTTAACCTGATTTACAGAAACACAATTATTTTTTACTGCTACTTTTGCTACGCTCATTTTAGAATCCTGAAAAGGTGTATCGTCTATTGAAGTTTTCATTTTTTCATATGAAGCATCATCAATTGGAGTGGTGCAATTTGTAGCATTTATTGATGGGGTTTGCCCGGTCATCAGCGCCGGGTTCATTGGCCTGGGTATAATGGAACCTGACAAGGCAGATGTGGTCGTTGTAGATGTTGGATATACAACCACATTACCGGCAGGCCGAACAGTGTGCGTAGTAATTACCGATGTTGTAGTTACGGTACTGTTTCCGTTTTGCGATTTTCTTTTCGGTGCCCTGGGGTTGTGATTACTTGTAGTAGTAATAACAGAAGTAGTAGAGCTGCTTTCAACAACTGTTACAGGTTGTATGTTTATATCCATACTTTCAGGCGCCTGCACAGTTAAGGCTGTATGAGTGTTTTGTGAAGATGGGATCGTATTGGTTTCTTCTGTTATGCTTCCTGAAGAAATAATATTTACCGGATTTTCAGCGGTGTGATATTGAACTGTGGCTGCGGCAGTGCGTGGTGCCTGAGCTAGAGCAACTTTACCAAAATACTGCAGCTTCATTACCTTTTTAATATTTTTTCTGATGTTGATTGTATGCTCGTACCCGAATTCAGGCATCATGTTTTGTTTTAAAACCGGCAGTGCTTTGTTTTCAAACTGAATACGTATGCTTAATGCTTCTGAATTAAGATCGGTTACTCGAATGTTGGTTTCAGGCTTATCATTTTGGCGGATACCATTTACATAGGCATAGAACGGCTCCGCGTCTCCAGAAAAAACAACAACATTATAAGTGTTTTGAGCCAGAGAAAAAATAACAGTTAAAGCGAATGCTATTGATAATAAAGTTTTTTTCATAATGTTGGTTTTATGTGAGGGAGTTTGCAAGGGTCGTGCCAGATTTATTTATCGATGTTAAGGAGTGTTAATGCGACTAAGCAAATTTTTCTCCTTTGTTTACTTTTACATCGTTTACAAAGTTGCGGATCATTTGTTCATCCTGCTTTTTACAGATCATTAAAACCCCCTCGCTTTCTACAACTATATAATCTTCCAGTCCTTGTAACACTACCAGTTTTTCGTTAGGAACCTGCACTATACAGTTTTTTGAGTCGTACAACATAATGTTTTTTCCTACGGCGGCATTGTGATGTTTGTCTTTTTTCAAGTGCGTATATAAGCTGCCCCATGTTCCTAAATCACTCCAGCCAATAATGCTTGAACGAACAAAAACATTCTCCGCTTTTTCCATTACACTGTAATCTATCGAAATATTCTTACAAATTTTATAGGCGTTGTTAATGAAATTTTGCTCTTTGCTGGTATTGTAAAAATCCCATCCTTCTTTAAACACGTGCGCCAGCTCGGCATCATGAGTTTCCATTGCGCGCAGAATGCTGGCAGTGCTCCAGATAAATATTCCGGAATTCCATAAAAAATCACCACTTTCAAGAAAGAACCTTGCCATTTCATGATCGGGTTTTTCTGTAAATGTTTTTACTTTATAAAGTCGCTTATCTTTTTCTTCGCCTTTTTCTTCCTCAATAAATTGGATATATCCATATCCGGTATCCGGACGTGTTGGTTTGATTCCTAAGGTGATCAGGCAATCTGCATTTTTGGCTTTCTCAAAACATGAAGTGATGGCTTTTACAAATGTTTCTTCTTTTTTAATCAGATGATCGCTGGGCGCAACAACGGTTATTGCCTTCGGATTTAATTTATGAATTTTATAGGAAGCGTAAGCTATGCAGGGCGCGGTGTTTTTACGTGCAGGTTCGCATAATATATTTTCAAAAGGAAGTTCAGGCAGCTGCGTTTGTACTAATTTTAAATAAACGGTGCTGGTTACTACATAAATATTATTGTTCGGACAAACTTTTAAAAGTCTGTCGTATGTTTGCTGAAGCAAAGTTCTTCCTGTACCCAGTATGTCTAAAAACTGTTTTGGATGTTTAGAAGTACTCATCGGCCAGAACCTCGTACCAACCCCTCCGGCCATTATTATCGCGTAATGATTTTGCATAGATCGTTGACAAAAATAGGAAAATATTGAAACCTATATGTTATAAAATGTTTAAAAACAGGGAATTAAATAAAAATTCGTATATTTGCAGCCTATAAGTAAAACTACCTCGCCAATTTTTGTCGGCATGAAAGCATTAAAGCAAGGTATTTTCAGCTTTAATGTATTAACTTAAAAATTAAAAAATGACTTTTGAAGAATTAGGTCTTAACAGCGACCTCTTAAAGGCTGTATCCGAACTTGGGTTCACATCTGCAACTCCAATTCAACAACAAACAATTCCATTATTATCAAGTAAAAAAACCGACCTGGTTGCACTTGCGCAAACAGGAACAGGTAAAACAGCGGCATTTGGTTTACCAATGCTTAACCTTATTGATTGTGACAACCGCACTGTACAAGCGCTTATACTTGCTCCAACACGCGAGTTGTGCGTTCAGATAACCAACGACATTAAAAACTACGGTAAGTTTATTAAAGGATTTGGAGTAACTGCTATTTATGGTGGTGCAAGAATTGATGGTCAGATAAAAGATATTAAACGCGGAGTTCAGGTGGTAGTAGCTACCCCGGGCCGTTTGATTGACATGATAGAGCGTAAGGCTATTAGTCTCGCCACAGTTAAAATCGTGATTCTTGACGAGGCCGATGAAATGCTAAATATGGGCTTTAAAGATGATTTGGATATCATTCTTAAAGAAACACCTAAAGAAAAAAATACCTGGTTATTCAGCGCTACCATGCCACGTGAAGTTGAACGTATTGCCAGAACATACATGACTGCGCCTACTGAAATAAGCACAGGAAAAAAGAATGAAGGTGCAGATAATTTAGAACACATTTATTACCAGGTTCAATCGCGCGACAGGTATTTAGCACTTAAACGTGTTGCGGATTATTATCCTGAAATTTTCGGGATTGTATTTTGCCGTACAAAAGCAGAAACACAGGAAGTTGCCGACGCATTGATTAAAGACGGTTACAGCGCTGATGCATTGCATGGCGATCTGTCACAATCACAACGTGATTTTGTTATGAAGCGCTTCCGCAGCCGTTCGTTACAAATGCTGGTTGCTACCGATGTGGCTGCCCGTGGTTTAGATGTTAATGATGTAACGCACGTTATCAATTACAATTTACCTGAAGACGTTGAAAATTACACACACAGAACAGGTCGTACAGCACGTGCCGGTAAATCAGGTATCGCTATCGCCATTATCACTCCAAAAGACAGCGGTAAAATAAAAGATATTGAGCGCATCATTAAAAAGAAGTTTGAGAAAAAAGATGTACCTAACGGTGTTGACGTTTGCGAAAAACAATTATTTAATCTGGTTCATAAATTACATGACGTTGAAGTAAAGGATACTGAAATTGAAAGTTATTTACCTGCTATTTATGAAGAGTTAAAAGACCTGAGTAAGGAAGAATTGATTAAGCGTTTTATAAGCGAAGAATTTAATCGTTTTTATGAATATTATCAAGATGCCCCGGATCTTAATATGGTGAAAGGATCTATTGACGGAGCATTCGGCAACAGCCGCTCAACGCGTTTCTTTATTAACATGGGTATTATGGACGGCTTTAACCGTAACAGTTTAAAAGACTTTTTAGCTGATACTGCAAAGGTTCATGCACGCATGATTTTTAATCTTGATATTAAAAACAGTTTTTCATTTTTTGAAACTGAAAGTAAATTGGTAGATACATTTTTAGCTATTAATTCAGCGGATGTTGATTTCAATAACCGTAAAGTTTCATTGGAAGTTAGCAAGCGCAGAATGGGCGATGGCGGCGGAAGCGGAAGCAGTGAAGGCAAGCGCAGCGGAAGTAATTATGGCGGAGGCGGAAGCAGCTATAAAGGTGGAAGCAGTAGTGGTGGTGGATACCGCGGCGGAGAAGGAAAGCGCGAAGGTGGATTCAAACGTCCGCGTACCAGCAGTTCAGACAAGCCTACTTACAATAAGGAAAAATCATTTGGTTCAAAAGAACGTTCTTATGGAAAAGATGATGGCGCTAAGAAAAAAACCTTTGGTAAAAGCAGGTTTTAAATAACATAATCATTAAAACAAAAAAGCCGGTGGAAATTCCACCGGCTTTTTTTACTGTTAAACGTTTTTGTTTTTTAAAACTTTACAAGTTTTTTATAGGTCACTTTTCCGTTAATATCCAGCTTTAATATATAAGTGCCCTCTTTTAATTTTTCGGTAAAAATTTCCTGTGAATATTCTCCTCTTACCTTTTCATCGTTGTTAATCATCAGGATCTGCTGACCAATAACATTAAGCAATTCAATTTTAACTTTTGAAGGTTCTGAAATATTAAATTGTACACTGAAAGAGTTTGCAAAAGGATTTGGAAATACATTAATATCATTTTCTGAAACCTGATTTTCATTAAACCCAACGCTGTTGCAGAAACCCGGAATGTTCGCGTCCATCCAGGCACCTCGTGAGGCTATCCACTGTTTAAGATCATTTACTTCGGTAACATATGTCGCACCTGCTTGAGTTTGCGGATTAGGATAAATATAAGCACCCAATATTGGGAATTGTCTGAAGTTTCTTTTCTGGGATTCATCTAAAAGAGCTGCGGTTTGATCAATAAAACTGTTTAGTCCATTGTTGCTTAAAAAACTAAGACGTATAGTATGATATCTGCAATATAATTTATCTTTAAAGGCAGGGTCCTGCATAAACTGTGTCCACCATGTTGGTGTAGGATAATTATCATCCGGGTTCTCAAATTGCCAGAATTGATCAAGAAAAGCGTTACCATAATTGCAATTATGCCATCCTAAATCATAATCCCACATAGGACCAATATGCAATTTTCCGCCATCGATAACGTTGTCTTTTGATAAATAGGTGCTTAAACGGTATGCATCCACATTTTTACTTAACTCATTTAAAATTAAAAAATCAATAAAGGAATTATCATCAATAAATTTTTTATAACCCGTAACAGGGTCTAAAAACGCAGGTGATTGCATTACCGTTTCAAAACTATCAGTTACCTGTTTTATATAATTACTTTGCTGTGGTGTGATATTAGTCGCATTTGGATAATTGTACTGATAATAAAACTTTTGTGCATTAGAGGAGATTCCCGGGTATTTAGAAAACCATCCGGGGTTATCGGTACGGTTAATTTGCAAAATATAACCTCCGGTAATGTAGGGGAACTGGTTATCAACAGGTGTTATTTTTCCTACATTAACCCGTTGCTTGCCTCTTTTTACCTGCTCCATGAGAAGATATACGCCAAAATATTCGTTATTTATAAATAACTCAACATACTTGAATCTTGGCGAATAATGACCCATTTGTTGAAATGCATATTGCGTAAGAGCGTTCCGTATTAATGTTTTATCGCTATACCCTGCTGTCAGTACCCAATCACTTTCAGCAGGAAGTCCTAACAGAGAAGCTACATTGTCAATTCCGCCGGTTGGGTCTTTTAATTCAATTTTTAAATTGTTTTTTTCAAACATCTTGGAACTGCTTCCCCTTATATGACAATTGGCTTTGCCATTATAATCGTTTTTTGGATCTGTAATATAATTACGTCCAACGCTGTTATTAATAATACCAAAGTTTACTAAAAGATCGGTGGATGAAAGAGCCTGATTATTCGGTGTATTAATAAAAACCAGAGGCAGGTTAGAAGAGGTTAGGATGACAGGTTTTGCAGGCGTGTTACTGAAACGAAGGCTCCAGCTAATAAGAGTACCCTGATTTGCAGGTGCAATAAAGTCTTTTACAAAAAGTTTCCATGTTCCGTTAGCAGGCATATTTGTGTTAAACCGTCCCATATTACCAACAGGAACAAATGTTCCACTGTAAGGAGCGGTTCCAACCGTAATGGAAGTGAGCATATTGTTATTAAAACTCGTTCCGGAAAAGTTAGCGCCTTTACAGCTAAGCACCCCGCTTAAATCAACGGTAATACCCGAAGGTGACTGCAGATAAACCTGAACTTCTTCAACCGCTGCATGATTTAAATCGATTGTTACTTCCTCAAGACCGAAGAGACTATCCATGGCTGATAATCCGGAAACATTAAGGGAAAATACAGTTTCCTGTCCGCCATTATTTAAAAGAACACCACCGCTTCCAACAAATACCTGAGAGCGGACCGAACAGCAAACCACAACCATTAACAGAATATAAAGTTTTTTCATAGATCTGATTTTAATAAAACATTTAGAAAACCATTTTTTTCGGCTTCCTTGATTGCTAACACAAAAATGGTGCACAGCTTGTTTTCGCTTTCAAACCAACCTTTTAGGCTACAATTGGGGATAATACTCCCCATAGCTATTTCCAATAAAAAGATACGGTTAGCAAAAAACTCGGCTATTAATAATCCAGATTGCCATAGTCCAGTTTTTTCTTTTGAACTGCGAGAATACCTCTGCATATTAAAATGAAAAAGGGAACGTACATAGTTATGATTGGAAGATTAAAATGTTGGAGAATGATCACCGATTTTCGCTTCAATCTTTCAGTTATTAAATACATAGAAGGAATAAGAAGTAAGGTTAAAATGGTCGCAAAAATCAAACCAAAGATCATGGTCCAGCTTAAAGGTCCCCAGAATACGACACTATCGCCACCAAAAAAGATGTGAGGGTTTAAATTGGTAAACAAGGTTTCGAAATTAACGTTAAGTCCCACTGCTAAAGGTATTAATCCTAATACCGCGGCGATAGCCGTTAGTATAACCGGCGTCATCCGCGTTCGTCCGGCCTCTACAGTAGCCTCATAAAGATTCATTCCGCCTTCTCTTGCAAACTCAGCAAACTCAACAAGCAAAATACCGTTCCGTACTACAATTCCACCCAGGGCAATTACTCCAATACCAGTCATAACAATACTCATGTCCATTTTAAAAGCAGCAACACCAATTAACACTCCCACAATGCTAAAAATAATTTCGGATAATATAATTAATGGTTTACCCAGTGAATTAAACAAACCAACCAACACCAATAACATTAAACCAATTGCAATCATCATGGCTCTTCCCAAAAAAGTCATGGTTTCTTTCTGATCTTCCTGCTGCCCGCCGAACTTTACGTTTACATTTCCTTTCGGCTGATAATTTTTTAAAACCGTTTGCAATTTTGCAACGACTTCGTTTGGGTTATAACCTTCTTTTACATCCGAGGACAATGTAATTAAACGCGTGTTGTTTTTTCTTTTGATCCCCGCATATGTATAATCGTAACGCACATCGCACACGGCAGATAAAGGTACACTTCTAACCTGCCCGGCCATATTCATATCGCGGAAAGTAATTTTTAAATTCCGTATAGTTTCAATATCGCTTCTCTGGTCATACTTATAGCGTAACTGCACCGGGTACTCATCATCCACGTCCCTGAATTTAGTGGCTTCAATACCATACACCGCTCCGCGTATTTCCATGGCCAGCTGCGAAGTTGAAATGCCTTCTCTTTGAGCACGTTCGCGATCAATATCAAAAATAATTTCAGGTTTGTTACTTACAAAATCAGATTTTAAATTATCAACGCCTTCAATTTTTGCATCGTTAATGAATTTTTTTACATCGGCAGAATTTTTTACCAGTTCATTAAAATCATCTCCCGATATTTCAATGCTGATGGGCTTGGCCTGAGGAGGCCCCGCCTGTTCTTTATTAACAGTAATTTCTGCGCCCGGAATGTTCCAGGATAATGCCTGTAGTTTAGTTAAATAGTCAGTTGTTGATTTGCCATGCCGCCTTTCTGTCTCAACAAAATTTATGGCAATCTTTCCTTTATTTGGATAAGAGTTCTGGTCACCGTCTCTTGGATCGGTTACCCCTATGGTAACATTTGAAATCATGGATTCCACAACAGTATCATTTTCATTAATTACAGTGTGCACTTTTTGTTCAACTCTGCGCATTACTTCATTGGTAACTGCAGGATCGGTACCTTCAGGTAACTTAACGTAAACGTAAATATTATTAGGATCGCCTTGCGGGAAAAACACCACTTTAGGCCCACGCGCCTTAAAAAACATAATAGAAAGAATAAACATAATCAGAACTCCCGCTAACGGTCTCCAGGGTTTTCGCAAACACCATTCAAGCACGCGAACATATCTTCTAATGAAAGCTGGCCACACTTTAAATTGCCAGGCTTTAATAACTTTATATAACCAAAAGCGATGAAGTAATAAAAACAATCCGAGGAAAATAATAAAATTACCTACACCTCTGTGTCCTGAGGCATAACACAATAAAGATAACACCGCGTATAGAATAAGTTGCATCCGTCCCTTCTTCGTAATTTTTCCATGGTCTTTTTCTTCCTCTTCATGAGTCTTCATAAAGTCAACAGCAAAAACAGGATTAATAATATACGCTACAAATAAAGAGGCGAGTAAGGAAATAATTAAGGTAACCGGTAAAAAATACATGAATTTACCTATAATGCCGGTCCAGAAAGCCAGGGGAATGAAAGGAGCAAGGGTTGTAATAGTGCCTGACAGAACCGGCATGAACACTTCGCCTGCAGCCATTTTTGCCGCTGTTTTAATATCTCTTTTACCGTTTGCAAACAGCCGGTGTGTGTTTTCAATTACAACAATAGCGTCGTCAACCACAATACCAAGCGCGAGCAGGAAAGCGAATAATACGATCATGTTAAAGGTGAAGCCTAAACTCGGCATTAATAAAAAGGCAATGAACATTGATAAGGGAACTGACAATGCCACAAACAAAGCGTTTGTTACACCCATAAAAAACATTAATACAATTGTAACGAGAATAAAACCAATGATGATTGTATTGATAAGATCCTGAAGTGTTGTCTTGGTTTTGGCGCTTTGATCTCCGCTTACTGAAATGTCAAGACCCTGTGGGAAATCATTCGCCTTCATATCGGCAATAGCTGCTTTAATTTTATCAGCGGCGTCAATTAAATTTTCACCCGAACGCTTTATTACATTTAAGGTGATTACATTTTTTCCTTTTGAGCTGGAGTAACTTTCTTTTTCTTTAAACCCGTCTTTTACTTCTGCAATGTCTTTTAAAAATAATCTGGCGCCAACGGCAGAGGTAACAACAATGTTTTCAATTTCTTTCGGATTTTTAAACTCACTTTTTATACTTAAAGTAGGTTTCATCCCGTTAAGAGGAACATTACCACCGGTAATTGATAAATTTTCCTGCGCGATTGCTCTTTGAATATCACCCATCGTTAACTGCGCGGCCTGCATTTTATACGCGTCAATATTTACCTGAATTTCACGGTCAAGGGCTCCAACCAATTTAACCTCATTAATTTCCTTCAGTCCTTCAATACGATCCTGGAGATCTTCGGCATATTTTTTCAATTGTTTCAGATCATAATTTCCGGCAACATTCACATACATAATCGGAATTTCTGAAAAGGCTATTTCTTTGATCATGGGCTCACGGGTGAGCACCTGTGGCATATCGGCGCGCGCTTCATCAACGGCGTCCTTCACTTTTTGCTTAGCAACATCAACTCTCACATTCGTGTGAAACTCAACAACAATAACCGATACATCCTGCAAAGAAGTACTGTTGAATTTTTTTATACCTGAAATAGCTTTTAATCTTTTTTCTATAGGCTTGGTAATTGTATTTTCAATGTTGGTTGGCGAGTTACCTCCATTGATAGTGTTTACATAAATAGTGGGAACAGTTATGTCGGGAAAATTTTCTTTTGGTAAAGAATTATAGGCCATTATACCTGCAATGGTAATAAAAATGGTAATAAGGTATACGGTGACTTTATTGTCTATAGCCCAACTCGAGGGTTTAAATTCTTTTACTTTATCAAGCATAATATTTTTTTTGAATTAGAAAGGTTCAGTTATTATTTACTAATGTGTATTTTATCGCCTTCATTAACCTGGTCATAACCTTCAGTAATCAAAAGATCGCCATTATTTAAACCTGAAATTACTTCGGCATTGCCTCTGTATTCTTTTCCTGTAGTTATTACTTTCTTTACGGCCTTATTATTTTCAGCCACCATAACATAACTTTCGCTGGCGCTTTTTTGAATAAATTTAATAGGTACCGTTATTTCAGGTTTGGCCGACTGGTAATCGTTTATCCTTAATTTGGCTACCATGTTTGGATGATATTCTTTTTTATTATCGAGCAGCGCTTCAACAGAGAAAGTTCGTGTTAAAGCATTAATACCTCTTGAAGCGTAATGAACTTTTGAAATAATAGAATCATGCATGTCAGGAAAAACTACAAGTACATCGTTTCCGTTTTTAATACGTGAGGCGTAACTCTCCGCCACTTCCGCTTTAATTTTTAAATTTGAAAAGTTAATAACGGTTATGGCATTTACCCCGGGCGCAACAGCTTGTCCCAGCTTTACATTTACATTATCAACCGTTCCGTTAATAGGGGAAATTATTTTACCCATCCGGACCTGTTCCTGCAATAATCCCATTTTCTTTTCAAGACTCTCTTTGTTGGCTTTGCTTTGAAGGTATTGAACTTCTGTTCCAATCTTTTGGTTCCATAAATTTTCCTGTTTGGTATAAACCTGCTTGGCCAAATCCAGGTTGGTTTGCAGGTCTGACATTTGCTGCGCGGCAATGCGTGTGTCAGTTTCCGCCAATACCTGTCCTTTGCTTACCTCATCGCCCACTTTCACGTTTATTTTTGTAATGGTTCCCGGCATTTCAGTTGAAATTGAAACGTTTTCATCAGCATCTACTTTGCCCTGAACTTCAATAAATGATTTAAAAGTCTGTAAACTCAGTGTGGCAACAGATACATCCGTAACTTTTTCTTTAGAAGCGGTAGTGTCTGTTTTAGAAAGCTCTTGCTGAAGAGCTGCAATTTTTGTTTCAATCTCAGCTCTTTGTTTTTTCAGCTTTTCAAGTTCGACTTTTTTATCGCCGGATCCACAGGAGACAATTATAGCGCTAAGTAAAAGAATCAGAATGGTTTTTTTCATTGTTGTTGTTGTGTTTAAATTGCTTGTCATATAAATATTTTATTCGCTGTTATTTTATAAGTGTACCTATTGATTTTTGATAATCAATTTTTGCAACCAGCATATCGTACACCGCGTTGTAATAATTGGTTTGTGCCTCTTTTAAGGAAGTTTCAGCGGTTACAATTTCAAGATTACTGCCAACTCCGTTTTCATTTTTTTTCTGAGCCACTTCATACACGTGCTGAGCCAGCTCCATGTTCTTTTTTTGGACAAGTAAACTGGAATAAGCGTTACTGTAAGAAATACTTGCAACTGTAGCTTCCATTTCAGCTACCATTTCAATATTTTTAATTGTATTTTGATTTTTAAGCGAGGTTATTTTTGCCTGTTGAATTTTATTGTACCGCTGGAACCCGTCAAAAACATTGAGATTTAAAGTAGCGCCTACCAAAGCGATTTTAAACCATTTTTGATTCGGATCCAATAAATCAAATTGCTGACGTTGCGCGTTATATTGGTAAGAACCATAAGCGGCAAGCGTTGGCAGGTAACCCCATTTCAAACGTTTTACATCCAGATCCAAAAGTTTTTGTTGCGCCTGCAATAACTGGTAATCCGGTCTTGCAGAAATATCAAGTTTGTTTACACTTAATTCCTCAAATTGCTTAATCTCCATACTAAGGCTGTCGGATAATACGATAGGTTCGCTGAGCTTATAACCCATTTGAAATTTTAAAAGTGTTTCCGTTAAACCAATCAGCTTAACAGTTTTATCTTTCTCGGTTACAAGATTATTATATTGCACCTCCAGCCGCTCCACGTCAATCAATTCAGCAAAACCTTGTTGATTAAACGCTTTTGTATCTTCATATATTTTTTTTAGCCTTAAAATATTTGCCTCCAGTAATTTAATCCGGTCTCTGTTAATCATTACATTATAGTAGGCCTTTGAAACCTGGGAAGCAAGATCTGATTTGCTTCTGGTAAGACTTATCCGTGAAAGATTAATAAATTCTTTTGATGCTTTTAATCCAAAAATATAATCGCTGCTGAATAAGAGCTGAGAGGCATTCAATCCTGCCGTACCATTATACTTTGTTCCAAATTTAACCGGTATATATGTGCCGGCCGGTGCACCAAAAAACTGCCCCGGTAACAATGAAGTTGGCAGTTCGATATAATCTTTAACATCTATACTTCCGGTTATCTGCGGCAATCCCAGTCCGGCCACTTCTTTTCTCCTGTACTCGGCCGATTTCTGATCAAGTTCCGCGTTTAAATAATTAGGACTGTTTTTAACCGCATATTCAACCGCCTGTTGCAGGCTGAATGCATTGGCTTGCTGCTGCCCTTTTGTGGTGCTGAAGCAATACAAAGCTACTATCAGATAAAATTTTTTCATGTGTTGTATTTATAATTTGTCCGCCTTTTGCAAGCTGCTTATTAAATTATTCTTCTGTTATGTTTTTATATTTATTAATTAATTTATGTCCTTTAAGCGTGCAGATTCCGTAAAGAAAATGCTCCGTTAAAGCAACATGAACCTCAACCAGATTAAATTTATCTGTAGGAAAAATCTGATTATTAAAACTCATATCTATATTTTCAAGGCGCATGCCGGAAAGAATTTTAATATTAACATCCTTTCTTATAAGGCCCTGATCCTGCCCTTTTCGCATACTTTCTTCAAGATTGGTTCTTATAAAATCTCTTTTAAATTCGTTGAATTTTTCCCAGGTTTTTGGATAAAACTTTGCGAGTTCGTAAAATAGAATAGGGTTTACATGTCCCATCACTTCGCGGATATTTTTCATGACAGCAAACGCTTCCACTACAATATTTTCAGATTCGTTGTGGGTTTTACCGAAAATGCATTTGTCTTCTTCAATCTTTTCGAGTATTAATGAGTGAACCACTTCATCTTTATCTTTAAAATACTGATAAATTGTTTTCTTACTCATTCCCAAATGTTTTGCAATCTCATCCATGGTAATGTTCTTAATCCCATATTTGAAAAACAATTCTTCCGCCCCTTTAAGTATCTTTTCTTTATTGTCCATGAATTCGGGCGCAAAACTACGGAAACTTTTATCGTCTTGCAAGTTTCCATGAAAAAAATATTTTTCGCATATTTACGCTTTATGGTTAGCGAAAAAGCCCGAAGGTGGCGAAGGCTGCGTATTTTCCTCAGAAGTAAATACCGGTTGGTAATTTTAAATGACAATACTTTTGGAGAAAAATTCTCTTTAAGGTTGTCGCCATGGAGCTTAATTGTTGGCGCTTTAGCGATCACCATTATTATGACAACCCTGGTTATAAGCCTGGTAGCTTTCACGCCGTTGCGTGAATATATTCCGGGATACGGAACTGTTGCCGAAAGAAAACAAATATTACAGCTTACGTTAAGGGCCGATTCCATTGAACAGATTCTTGAGGCGCGCGACACTTACATGAATAATATTTTAAATGTTATAAACGAAAAGGTTGAAACCAAATCTGAAAAACCAAAAAAAGATACTACCGGAAAATATTCAGGTGTTAAAACAAATCCCAGTGAATCGGATATTGCATTCAGAAAGGATTTTGAAAATAACAGAAATTCAAGCATTGCTTCCATAACTAATTCAAAACTTAAAGGACTTAGTGAGCTCGTGTTTTACACACCTGTTAAAGGTCTTATCATTTCTTCATATAATTTATCAGAAGATCATTTTGGGATAGATGTTGTAACAAAAGCCGATGAACTCGTAAAATCTACACTCGACGGAACCGTTGTTTTTACAGGGTTCTCCGCTGAAGACGGTTATGTTATTCAAATACAACACAGCAACAATTTAACCAGTATTTATAAACACAATGCGGAGATTTTGAAAAAAACCGGCGAACGAATTAAATCAGGTGAAGCAATTGCTGTGGTTGGAAACACCGGTGAAAAAAGCAAAGGCCCTCATTTACATTTTGAACTCTGGTATAATGGCATTCCCATTAATCCCCAGGAATGTGTTGCTTTTTAAAAGCTCCTTTATTATTTAAGTTGTAATAAGCCTGCGCCATAAACAACGAATTAAAAAAAGCAAAAAAGGTAACTCCTGCTTGCGATTCAAGGGTATCTTCCAATAAGAATGATACAACACCCAGAACAAAAAAGGCAAAAAACAAAACGTGAAAATACCCGCGAAGAATTAATAAGGGACAAACCAAACTTATTAAAAATGCAAGCAAGCCAACTACGCCTAATGCAACCATAATCGTGAGGTATTGATTATGAGGCCGCTTGTACCAATCCTTTTTTAAAGGGGAGCCGCTTTTTACATACATGGCGTTGAGTTCAGGCTGTACATCACCTGTGCCAACGCCCGTCAGCGGATGCTCTCTCACTATCATCAGCGCCGCTTTCCAGAAATAAGGACGCATTGTAAGCGAATGGCCGTTTATATTTCGTTTATTTCTTAATTCATCATACTCATAAACAATTTCGTAAACCCGTTTATGAAGGTAACTCCACCTGCTGGTTTCAAAATTTGTAATGTTGTTATGAATGTTGGCAATGTCTTCTTTTGTTAACTGCCAGATTCCCAGAGAGTCTTTCGTAAGCGTTTTACTGGTTAAATATCTCAACAATACATCAAACCTCTTCAGATTATATTGTGGCGAATAGGCAAAAGTATCTATCGGGCAGCGCCGGTTCCATTCACGCTTCAATTCATCAAAGTGCACATTAATAAGAACGTAATTTCCATTTTCTTTTTGTCCTGATCCGGGATCTATTTGCGAATACCACCGTCCGTTAAAATTTTTTGCAAGTATGCTATTGTAAGGAATTTGATTTACGTGTATTTGAGATTCATAAACATTCTTAACATAATTACATACAGCAAAAATACCGCAACCTAAAAAAGAAATAAGTAAAAGTTTAATTTTTAAACTTTGCTTCATTATTAAATAACAACTCGCCAGAAATACAAGAATAAAAAGATTAACAAAGCCCGATGCAAGACCAAGTATATACATGCTGAACATAAAACATGCTATTAATAAAGCGAAAAGTACGCGTTTACCCGTTTCCTTATTAATATAAATAAAATACACGCATGAACTAATTGCCATGTTCAGGTATAAGCCCAGCCGGATGTGGCTCATAAACCTCGAAGCACTGCGTGCCACTTCATTTTTGTGCAATATAAAACTATAAATGTAGCACCACGATACGTTAACCAAACATCCCAACAGAAAACAATAAAGTAAAAAATGAAATTCCGTTTTGGTAAATGGTTTTGAACTAAAAAAAATGAGCGGTAAAAAAAGTAACGGAATTTTTGTTCTTACGTCATTAAGCCCCGCTGCAAGATCACTTGTATAAAAAAGGCCCGCCACATGCATTAAAAAAACGGCAGACAAAATCCAGAACAGTTTATTGTTTTTTATTTGAGCCCACTTTCTTTTAAAGTCGTGTTCAAGAAGCCAATTGCCCAAAAGTATAAACTGAGGCACGCTTGTGGGAACAGTGCCCACCATCATGCCAAAGGCCAAACTGCAGGCCCCGAACAAAAAAAGATATCTGTGTATTTTCTGACTTAACAACTAAGTAAAGAAACGAAAAAAAGGAAAATTATTGCACTAATAAATAAAAAATCCCGGCCTGTTTCTGACCGGGATTTTATTCTAAAAAAGATATCTATCTAGTTGGCGAAATCAGACAGAAATTTAATGCGCATAATACGAATTTCTTCTTCTGTGTAATCATTCTCGCCCAATTCTTTCATTGCTTCGGTTAAGCTGTCGGTCTGGCTTTCCTTAAAGTATTCCATTACCTCTTCCTGCTTTTCCTCGTCAATGGTGTCTTCTATATAATAATTAATATTTACTTTGGTACCCGATTCAACTATTGTTTCTATTTCGGTAAGAAGCTCAGGCAATTTTAAATTCTTGCTCTTCGCCATGTCGTTGAGGCTTATCTTACGATCAATGTTTTGAATAATATAAACTTTTAATCCCGATTTATTTACAACCGATTTTATAACCATGTCAACCGGACGTTCAATTTCGTTTTCTTCAACATGTGCTTTAATAAGATCAATAAAAGGCTTACCATATTTTGCAGCCTTACCGGTTCCAACCCCGCTTATTTTGGTTAACTCATCCATAGTAATAGGATATTGAATAGCCATTTCTTCAAGCGATGTTTCCTGGAAAATAACATAAGGTGGTAATCCTTTAGCCTTCGCTGTTTTTTTCACCAAATCTTTTAATAAAGCGTATAAAACTTCGTCCGCCGCGCAGCTTCCGCCTTTACCACCCATTGAAATATCATCTTCGTCTTTGTCAAGGTTATTATACTCGTGGTCGCGGGTAAATTTTACGCTTACAGGTTTCTTTAAAAAAGCATGGCCTTTTTCGGTTAATCGTATTAAACCGTAATTTTCAATATCCTTGGAAAGATAACCGTTAACAATGGCCTGACGCATAACGGCCAGCCAGAATTTATCGTCTTTATCGTCTTCAATTCCTTTGGTCCAGCATTCCAGTGTATTGTGCTTATATGATTTAGCAGTAGCTGTAAGGGTTCCCATTAAAACATTGATCACGTCTTTTATCTTATGTTTTTCTTTTATTTCAAGAACACATTCAAGAGCTAATTCAAGATCATCCTTTGCTTCAAACTTTTCTTTCGGATAACGGCAATTATCGCATTGACCATTGCAGTTACTTTCCTCATATGCTTCGCCAAAATAATGCAGAATAAATTTACGACGGCAACTGCTGGTTTCGGCAAATGAAGCTGTTTCGCCGAGCATTTGCTTTCCTATTTCCTGTTCCGCCACCGGTTTATCCTTCATGAATTTTTCAAGTTTCATGATATCATCATAACTGTAAAAAGTTACGCAATTACCTTCTCCGCCATCACGGCCGGCACGACCGGTTTCCTGGTAATAACCTTCAAGCGATTTTGGAATGTCGTGATGAATAACATAACGTACATCCGGCTTATCAATCCCCATTCCAAAAGCGATAGTAGCAACTATAACATTCAGGTCTTCCATTAAAAAACCATCCTGTGTTTTTGCGCGCTCCTTGGCATCGAGTCCGGCGTGATAAGGGGCTGCCTTAATACCGTTTACTTTCAGGGCCTCTGCAATTTCTTCAACTTTTTTACGGCTGAGGCAATAAATAATTCCGCTTTTATTATTGTTTTGCTTAACGTACTTAATAATTTCTTTTATTACATTTTGTTTCGCACGAACCTCATAATATAAATTTGCGCGGTTAAAAGATGATTTGTATAACTTGGCATTTAACATGCCCAGATTCTTTTGAATATCCTGCTGAACCTTAGGTGTTGCAGTTGCAGTTAATGCCATTACCGGCACGCCGCCAACCCCGTCAATAATTGGCCTTAGCTTTCTGTATTCTGGACGAAAATCATGTCCCCATTCAGAAATACAATGCGCTTCATCAATGGCGAAAAAAGAAATTTTAAACTCTTTAAAGAAAGCCACGTTCTCTTCTTTGGTTAAAGTTTCGGGAGCTACATACAATAATTTGGTTTTACCGCTAAGTACATCGCTTTTTACCTTGGTAATTTCACTCTTATTTAATGAAGAATTTAAGAAATGTGCAATGCCGCTTTCATCGCTAAAACCCCTGATCGCGTCCACCTGATTCTTCATCAGGGCAATTAAAGGGGAAACAACTATGGCAGTTCCTTCGCTCAAAATAGCGGGTAACTGGTAGCATAAGCTTTTACCGCCACCTGTGGGCATTATTACGAAGGTATCCTGGCCGTTAAGCAGGTTCATTATAATTTTTTCCTGGTTTCCTTTAAACTTGTCAAAGCCAAAAAAGCTTTTAAGGGAATCCAGTAATTCTGATGTTTCAACTTCGGCAATCATGCTTTTCACTGATTAAGATGTATGTATTGGTGAGCAAATAAAAATGATATCCTTATAAAGATATACAAATTAATTTCTGACTAACAACACTTTTGTCCCGAATTCCCTAATCTTTAGATGACTTAATTAAATTCTTAGATGGAAATATTTTTAGCCTTACAGGTTTTGACTCATTTTGGGGTAAAACCGCAATAAAATGAAAATGAAAATGATGGAAACCACCGAATTAAAATAAAAAGAAAAGGCATATTGCTGCAGCAAAACAAAAAACAAGGTTTTAGCGAAAAAGGAAACGACGTATAATTCCGCCCCCCATTGCTTAAAGAACCACAGTCCTACACAGGCAATAAAGTTAGAGGCAACCAAAATTCCATAGATGGCAGGCATCATTAAACCCAATTTTTTTATTGATGGGGAAAACACCTGCGGAAAGGTGAATACCACCGCCATATAGCCAATAACGCAGATGAAGGATATGATTTTTGGACGCTTCATGTTTAATTACTTCTTATTGCTTCTACAGGGTCTAGCTGGCTGGCACTGTACGCCGGAATAAAACCACTAATAATGCCTATTAATACTGAAATAGTAAGCCCAAGAATAATATTAGTTCCAGTAAGCGTTATTTCCATATCTATCGTGCTTTTACCCGCCAGCGTTATTAGCCAGGTAAGCAGCAACCCGAAAAAACCACCTACACAACTTAACATCACGCTTTCACCAAGAAATTGAATTAGTATAAACAAATTTTTGGCTCCGAGACTTTTTTGAATGCCAATAAGATTGGTACGCTCCCTCACCGAAACAAACATAATGTTAGCAATACCAAATCCACCAACAAGTATCGAAAATCCACCTATAATCCAGCCTGCAGTTCCAATAATGTCAAACAACTGATCAAAACCTTTACTCAGCAAACTGGTTTCATTTAAGGCAAAGTCGGGTTCACTCATGGGTTTTAGCCTTCTTATTCCGCGTAACACGCCTGTTAATTCATCCATCATTTCAGCGTTGGTAACATTTGGTTTAGCCTTGGCATAAATAATTGGGTCGGCATTTTCTGAGCGCGTATCCATCATTATCCGCGCAAAATTAAAAGGCGTAACTACCTGGTAATCGAAACTGATGCCAAGTAAACTTTCGCCTTCCTTTTTAATTACCCCTATAACGGTTGCCTTCTGGCCACCAATTTTAATTTGTTTGCCAACAGGATCTTCATTTACAAATAACCCCTCAGCAATGCTTGCTCCTATCAGCGCCACACGGTATCCGGCATCTGTTTCGGTTTGAGTGAAATAACGGCCTTCGGTAAGATCAAAATTTTTAATTTTATAAAAATCGTGCGAAATGCCTGCTACTACCGCATTTTGAACACTGCTGCTTTTATACTTAATTGTTTTTCGCGCACCCATTCTATATGCGAAAGCTTCGGTACTTTTACATTTACGCTGAAGCTCATCTAACTCATAATACTGTGGTGTGGGGCGGTTCATGTATTTCCACCAGGGGTAATCAGGTCCGAAAGTCCAGGGCCATTTTTGAATGTAAACTACATTGTTACCTAATGTTTGAATACTCCCCCGAATGTTGTTTTCAAGACTGTCGACAATTGTAAATACCAGAATAATTGCAAAAATACCAATGGTAATACCCAGGAGGCTTAAAAAAGAACGCAGCTTGTTTGCCGCAAGCGATTGCCAGGCAAAACGTAAACTCTCTTTAAACAAAATAATAAACACAGGTAAATTTAGTAATTAGTTTTTTTTACCCTCTCTTTCTGGTCGATTGATCTGGAAATTTAACAGGACTTATGGGGCTTTGCGTCTTTTCGAGAAAAAAACTTACTTATTGTTTTCTTTATTCTTCAGATAGGCTTCCTGCTTTTTACGCTGGCCCTTACGCAAAATATAAAGCAAAGAAGCCAGTATAAAAAACCCTAAAAAGAACAGCGC
>JAOQAF010000204.1 GCA_025963735.1 Bacteroidota bacterium | reverse complement strand
GTGTGAAACAAGGCTTCCGGTAACGCTCAGACTTCGACTACGCTCAGTCTGACCAAGGCTAAACAAAAAAGCGAAAGATCTCTCCTTCGCTTCTTTAGTAAAATATAATTTATTATTATAGTTTTTTCTTCGGGCCTATTACCATTTGCATACGCTTGCCTTCTAAAACCGGAAGCTGTTCCGGCTTTCCGAACTCTTCCAGTTCGTTTGCAAAACGCAACAACAAAATTTCTCCCTGTTCTTTAAAAACAATTTCACGTCCCCTGAAAAACACAAAGGCTTTTACTTTACAACCTTCCTGCAAAAATTTAATTGCATGGTTCTTTTTAAAATTAAAGTCATGCTCATCTGTATGCGGACCAAAACGAATATCTTTAATAACGATCTTAGAAGCTTTGGCTTTCATTTCTTTAGCCTTTTTCTTTTGCTCGTATAGAAACTTACCGTAATCTACAATCTTACAAACCGGTGGATCCACGTTTGGCGCTATCTCTACAAGATCAAGCTCCTGCGCTTTTGCCATGGATAATGCTTCGGCAATAGGATATACTCCGGCTTCAATGCCATCTCCAACTACGCGTACCTGCTTTGCAGATATACGTTCATTTACTTTATGAAGTTCTTCTTTTACACCCGGACGTTTAAATCCGACCTTTAAACCTCTTGGTTGTTTAAATACTGGTGCCTTTTGCTCGCCCGCCTTAATTGGTCCTGTTGTTGTAGTTGTAGGCTTTTTTGGTTTGTATGGATTCTTAATTTTTACCTCCGTTTTTGCTGTTATTATTATTTTTTGTTTATCTATTTAAAGTTATAAGTTTAAAGTTTAAACCTGAAGTTTAAAAATTTGATAATGGTACAACCGTTAAACAATGTTTTTATACTCAGGTACTGCTTTTATCTTTAAAATCACCCTCTATTATTTCGTTTACAAATTTAGTAAAATCATCGACACTTAAAACACCAATATCGCCTTTTCCGTGCTGACGTACCGCAACTGTGTTATCTGCTTCTTCTTTTTCACCGATAATAAGCATGAACGGAATTTTTTTCATTTCATTATCCCGTATTTTTTTCCCTATTTTTTCATTGCGATCGTCCACAAATCCTTTGATATCCTTTGCTGACAAGGCACCAAGAACTTTCGCGGCATAATCGTTATATTTTTCGCTGATTGGCAATATGGCAAATTGCTCAGGGGTTAACCATAAAGGAAAATTACCGCCACAATGTTCAATTAACACGGCTATAAATCGTTCAAGGCTGCCAAAAGGCGCGCGGTGAATCATTACAGGACGGTGTTTAAGATTGTCGCTACCCGTATATTCCAACTGAAAACGTTCCGGTAAATTGTAATCCACCTGAATGGTTCCTAACTGCCATTTACGTCCCAATGCGTCTTTCACCATAAAGTCAAGCTTGGGACCGTAAAACGCTGCTTCACCAAGTTCAACAACGGTTTTTAATCCTTTTTCCTGCGCGCTTTCAATGATTGCAGCTTCGGCAAGGGCCCAGTTTTCATCGCTTCCAATGTATTTTGTTTTATTGTCGGGATCGCGTAAGCTAATTTGCGCGGTATAATCTTTAAAATCCAAAGCATTAAACACATGCAATACCAGGTCGATAACTTTACAAAATTCTTCTTTCACCTGATCAGGGCGGCAAAATAAATGCGCGTCATCCTGGGTAAAGCCACGCACCCGTGTAAGGCCGTGTAATTCGCCATGTTGCTCATAACGGTAAACCGTTCCAAACTCAGCGTAACGAATAGGAAGATCTTTATACGAACGCGGGGAAGATTTATAAATTTCGCAATGATGCGGGCAATTCATTGGCTTTAAAAAGAACTGCTCGCCTTCCTGAGGCGTATTGATGGGCTGGAAAGCATCTTTACCATATTTTTCGTAATGACCGCTGGTAACATATAATTCTTTAAGTGCAATGTGCGGTGTAACAACAGGCAGATAACCTGCTTTGGTTTGAGCCTTGCGCATAAACTGTTCAAGCTTTTCGCGTAGCATGGCACCTTTGGGAAGCCATAAGGGCAAACCCATTCCAACTTTTTCAGAGAAGGTAAACAACTCAAGTTCTTTACCAAGCTTGCGATGGTCGCGCTTCTTGGCCTCTTCCAACATGAAAAGATATTCTTTCAGTTCTTTGTCGTTTGGAAAAGTAATACCGTAAATACGTGTGAGCTGTTTATTTTTTTCATCGCCGCGCCAGTACGCACCTGCCACGCGCAGCAACTTCACGGCTTTAATAAAACCAGTGTTTGGAATATGTGGACCTCGACAGAGATCGGTAAAATTACCCTGCGTATAAAAAGTAATGGTACCATCCTGCAAACCATCAATTAACTCTAATTTATAAGGATCATTTTTTTCTGTGAAATATTTTATAGCATCAGCTTTAGAAACTTCTTTACGAATGTATTCGCTCTTCTTTTGAGCGAGTTCAAGCATTTTTGTTTCAACCTTTTCCACTTCATCTATGGAAAAAGATTTTTCTCCAAAATCAATATCGTAATAAAAGCCATTCTCAACCGCGGGACCAATTGCAAATTTACTTCCAGGATACAGAGATTCAAGAGCCTCTGCCATTAAATGCGCGGAGGAGTGCCACATGGTTTCTTTACCTTCCTGATCGTTCCAGGTTAATAATTGAAGCTTTGCATCAGCGTTAATAGGGCGGGTTGCATCCCATATTTCGTTATTAACTTTTGCGCCAAGAACATTGCGGGCAAGACCTTCGCTGATGCTTAAGGCTATTTGATGAGAGGTTGTTCCTTTTTCATATTCGCGAACTGAACCATCGGGTAGTGTAATTTTTATCATAATTTTTTGCCTACTTACAACGTAGGATAAGATTTAGAGATCAAAGATAACAATTGTAATAATTTGTTAGATGCAAATTTAAAAATGTTAATAATATGAGAGAACGTAAAACAATCTTGATATTTACATGACAATAAATTATTTAATGAAAAAACTTGTGATTGCCGGCGGCAGTGGTTTTATAGGAAAGGCGCTGACGGAGTTCTTCAAAAACGATTTTGACAGTATTGTGATATTGTCAAGGAATAAAAACCATAGGGATGGGAAAATAAATTATGTTCAATGGGACGCATTTTCTATGGGTGATTGGTGCACACATTTGGAAGAAGCGACCGCAGTAATAAATTTAAGCGGTAAAAGTGTGGATTGCAGGTTTACTAAAAAAAACAAACAGCTTATTTTTTCTTCACGCATTGATTCAACTAAAATTATTGGGGAAGCTATTTTAAAATGCAGTTCCCCTCCCCTACTCTGGATCAACGCGAGTTCTGCCGCGCTTTATCCCGACAGTGAAACAGAGGAAATGAGCGAAAACAGTAATGAAACCGGAACAGGTTTCATGGCGGATGTAACAACTGCTTGGGAAAAAGTGGTGAAGGATACTGAACTTTCATCAACACGCAAAATATATTTAAGAACCACTTTGGTTTTTGATAATTCAGAAGGTGTTCTGCCTGTGTTGATGGGTTTGGCGAAAAAAGGAATTGGTGGGACCCTTGGTACTGGCTCACAACAAGTAAGTTGGATCCATATTGAAGATTTTTGCAGGATTATTAAATGGATGATCGAAAATGAAAATGCGGAAGGCGCTTATAACATGGCTTCGCCGGAACCTGTTACAAATAAAAAATTAACGTATTTGATTCGCAAAAAAGTAAATGCTTTTCTGGGTCTGCCTTCTCCGGAATGGTTGTTAAAAATAGGCGCTTTTTTCATGCGTACCGAACCCGAAATGATTTTAAGCAGCAGGTATGTTGTGCCGCAGCGTTTATTACAGGAAGGGTTTGTATTTAAGTATACTACTATTGAAGAGTGTTTGGAATGAGATTGACGCTTCCGAGCGAAGGGGCGAAGGAATATGATTGGTGAAGAGATCGCTTCAGCAAGGGTATCACTCGTATGCCACGTTAGGACGGACCAATCCGTCATTCCGAGCGGGCGAGTATAAATCAAATACGAGCGAAGGAATCTCATAAAGGCAGAGATCGAGTCGGTTTGGGTATCACGCGGACACCTCGCGATGACGGGCTTGGCCTCGTGATCACGGATCAATCCGTCATTCCGAGCGAGCGAGTATAAATCAAATACGAGCGAAGGAATCTTATACGGAAAAGATCGCTTTCGGCATCGTAATTATTCGTACGCCTCGCGATGACGAGTTTAGCCTCGCGATGACGGTATGATAAAACGAAAACTACTTTACAACAAAAATACCCATCTTCTCCAGGTCTTCCAGATAAACACGTTTACCTTTGTACAAAGCTGTAACAAAAGCGTCCTTCTGCCCCGCATTAATAACTTTTTTATTATGAGTCCAAGCTTTACCTATGGTATTGAAATTTCCACCAATAGTTATGCGTGTTATCTGGTCATCCAAAAGTAATTTTTCAACTTTACCTAATCCTTTCAAATGCTTATACACATAATTTTTAGGATTTTTGTATGCAGCAATCTGAACTCTGAACTCTAAACCTTCAGCCGAAATATCGCCGTATTTATCAGCGAATAATTTCACCTTTTCCTGCACTTTATTATTGGTAACAAAGTTATCGGCCCTGACAGTTGTAGTTTTTGTTGCTTCTGAAGTGCCGGAAGCAACCGCCACCGTTGGGGTAGCTTCCACCGTTGGTGTTACCGAAGTATCAAAGCCAACATCATTAATTTTTTGATTATAACCTGAAATATTCAGCGTACTCAGCGTTAATGTTTGCGGAGCTTTATCAAGGTATGTATAGGTAATTTTATAGTCGGCACCGGCCGGAAGCGTTAGTAAATACTGACCATTAGCCGGATTTGAGGTGAAGGCTCTGAAAACAGCGTTATTTCTTGAAGTGATCTCCACTTTTATTTTAGTTTCGACAGGTTTTTTATCAGCTGTTGTTACACCTTTTACAAGGTACAACGACCGTGGCGATGTAAAGTTAGTTTCAATCAGATATATATCTTTTAAACCCTGGCCGCCTTTTTTTCCGCTGCTGTAATATCCGTTGTTTCCTGAAGCGGATAAAACAAAATAAATATCATCATCAGTTGAATTAATTGGATATCCAAGATGTTCCGTTTTTTTAAAGGTGGAATCAATATTCATTGTAGATTGAAAAATATCATAGCCGCCCATACTTGTTCTTCCCTTGGAACTAAAGTAAAGCGTTATACCATCGGGATGAATAAAAGGGGCATCATCATCATATGCTGTATTGATTGAATCGCCTAAGTTTACAACATTGCCCCACGTGGAATCGGGCAACAAAGTAGATTTGTAAATATCTCTTCCACCAAAACCACCGCTACGTTCGCTACTGAAGTATAACGTTTTACCGTCGGGAGAAAGCGAACAGTGCCCGTCCCAGGAGTAAGAATTGATCTGTCCTTTAAGCTTTACGGGTTTTGAAAAACTTTCGCCAATTAAATAACTCTGATAAATATCGCCATGATCATCGCCATTATCACGGTAAACAAAAAGAATCTGTCCATCGTGACTTAATGAAATAGCGGCATCATGACCAAGGGTGTTAATGCTATCAAGAGGAACAGGAGCTACAAACTGATCATTTTGTTTAACGGACATGTAAATATCTTCGGTGTACTGTCCGTACGGATCGGGCTGCATAAACGCATTCATACGGCCGCCCTTGCTTTTAGAACCCCGGTATGTAAAAATAAGAATGGATTCATCTGCGGTAATTGCCGGTACATATTCATCTTCGCCGGAATTTACAAGACTGCCTAAATTTGTGATTTTAGCCTTGGTAGGATTTGCGGTGTAATATTTGGCATTGCTTATGTATCGTTTTAAAAGCTCAGCATCCTTGCGCATTGCAGGGTTTGTTCGTTTACTTGCAAGGAATGCGTCAATGTGTGTGGTTGCTTTGTCAAATTTATTGGTAAAATGGGAAGCGCGTGCCATATCGTATTCAATATTCTCAACTTTTTTATTTTTGGCATATACCTCAGAAAGCACGTTGTATGCATCCTCGTACTTATCGGCGCGGTATAGAGCACATTTACCGAAAATATATTTCACGAATTCTTCTTTAGGATGGTTCGCATGAATGTTATTGAAAATTGGCAAAGCCAGAAGATAATTTTTTTCGTCGTACAGTAAAAGCGCGTTATCGAGTGAATCTTTTTCGGTTTTACGCCATTTGCGGGTGTTGGTAACCTGCGAATGCAACAATTGGGATAAAAAAACAATTTGCAATAATATCAGTACTCTTTTCATTCGTGTGATTTATATAAGTAAAAGGATGTTGGTTGTTCTCAAAACTAAGAAATTAATTGGAAACCTCCCTATTAAATGATAATGATTAATAAACTATTAGTTCAGCAATTGAGATCACATATTTATTTAAAAAAACACAACGGTGAATACCTATTAAAATTTTTGGTAAACGGTCTTTATGCTAAATGATAGTGATAATTTAAAAGTTCAAAATGATTCCCATTTATTTGCAAAGAAAAAAAAAGAAAATAGAACTAAAGTACCCAAGATTATTTTCTTTTAAATACGCTAAACTCTGTCCCATTAAATTTATTGGTATAGAAATGTCCTTGATATTTATCCTTTAAGTATTCTTGAATATAATCCTTATTATTTACTTTTTTATTAAAGCTTTGAACTAAATAGACAGTATTAAACTGAGTTATTCCATTTTCAGCAATCTGTAAAGTGTCATTAACTCCAAAAATTCTGTTTGTTTTCAATAGTGAATCCTTTTTTAAATGATTTAAAAAGTCAGTATAATTAAAATAATAATTAAATAAATCAACATTGTCTGTTGTATTAATCAAGATACAGCTTTGCAAATCATATTTTTGTTCAATGATTTTAGCAACCATTCTATAATCTTGTCCTTTTAAAGGTTTAATATTCATTCCTATTAAGGATATAATTAGTAAAAAAATCGCAGGAATTGGAAACCGAAAATCTATCAGAGAAGTAGCAAATACCAAAAAACAAATTACAAAAGGAATTGTAAAAATCAAATATCGCGAAAGAAAGACAGCTTTAAATGTGCCGATACTAAATAGCAAAACAAACGAAATAAATCCAATAATAAAAGAATAACACACAAACCTTTTATGTATTGTTGAAATCGATTTTGAATAATAAAATAACAACGCAAAAGAAAGAATAAGAATAATTAAGAAAATTAAAGGTGAAAAATACATTTCTGAAATAGAATTTAAAAGATCATTAAATTTTGCCGGCTTTAACCAAAAATCTCCCTTGTTATTAAAATTAAAAATATTAGTCACCTGCTTAGTAGTAAACCGCATTAACACGAAGGCTAACATTATGAGGGAATGATAAAGAAATATTTTTTTCAAATACTTTCGTTCGTACAATATTATAAAAACATATTGTCCGATAATAATTAAAGCAGCGATATAATGGCTGTAAATAATAATAAAATTAATTAGTGCTAAAAAGAATAGGTTTAGAATATCTGGCTTTTCTAAAAAATTAAAAAAAAGAATTGTTGAAACTATTGCGAGCAAAAAAATCAGCGCATAAACCCTTGCCTCATGAGCATAAAATGTCAGAAAATTTGAAAAAGTAAGAATTCCACTAGAAATTAAGGCAGTAGTTAAGTTGAGATTTTTTCTAACTAAAACGAAATATAAACCTATGCCAACACTTATAAACAATAAACTTAAAAATCTTACATTAAATTCAGTCAGGTTTACAATCCGCACCCAAATCCATAAACAATAATAATAAAAAGGTGGATTATTATCCCATTCCGCCTCATGTTTAATATGCCCGAATTCCAGTTGTGTATTTTTCACACTGATCATTTCATCATAAGAAAATGGATAATGGTCAATGAAAATAAGTTTAAAGACCAGGTTAATTAACAAAAAAAGAAAAAAATAAAAAATATTTGATTTGAAAAACTTCAATTTAAATATTAATTAATTTAAAGGTTGCAGACTTTGTATATTTGGATCTTAAGTTTAAAATATATGTTCCTGCAGGCAATTCATTTAAAGAGATCAATTCATTTTTACCCGTAATAAGCCTTTTATAAATCAATTCGCCGAAAATATTTGTTAAGACTATTTCTTCATATTCTTCAGAAAGCAATTGGATTTCATAAACATTTCCATAATTTTTTAAAAGTACTTTTTCTCCAACTTTTTTAAGATCAGCGAAACCAACTACGCTTTGATAACTATTTATGGAACTATCCTGCTTTATAAGAAAAACATCACCATTAAGAGATCCAAAACTATTTGTACTACCCACGCTAACATAACCCCCATCAGTTGTGGCATCTATTCCATAGAAAGATTCGT
>JAOQAF010000167.1 GCA_025963735.1 Bacteroidota bacterium | reverse complement strand
CTAAACGCGAGCACATTGCGTTTTTGGGAAAAAGAATTTGATCTTTTAAAACCTCATAAAAATAAAAAAGGTAACCGGACCTTTACTCAAAAAGACATCGATAATATTGCCAGGATTGTTGAGCTTGTCAAACAAAAAGGCTATACTATTCAGGGCGCCAGGGAACAATTGAAAAATGGCAGCGCTCCTGCAGCTAATCCTGAAAATAATAATGAAGTGATTCATAAACTACAGAATATAAAAGCAAAGTTGATCGATCTTAAAAACAATCTTTAACGGTTACTTATTAGTGATTAGTGTTAAGTGATTTGCTTTCAGTGACTAGTTGTAATACATAAATCTGTGTAGTCAGCGGAATCTGTGGCAACTTATTAGTTTTTAGTGTTAAGTGATTAGTTTTTGGTTTTTAATACTTAAATCTGTGGTAACTCATTAATGAGTTGCAAACTTCACGCTATCCAGCAATGTTATTTTGAAATCACCCTAAAATCGCTACTTTTGAGCCATGATTAAAAAAATTCTATTATTAATTTTCTGCGTTAGTTTTGCCTTTGGTTGTAATTCTTCTGTATCGGAAAACAAAAAAGAAGAACCGAAAAAAAGTGCGGACACTGCTTCTTTAACGCTTAAAAATGACAGCACCTCTGCAACGTCTGAAAATATAAACGTCAACGTTAATACAAACAACCGTTTTAACAATATAACCGCTGTGTTATGCGGAGAAAAAGGGAAAGCAGGCGATTTAAATTATTTGTTTGACACACTTGCCTGGGCACAACACACCAAATTTATTGACAGCAGCTGGAAACGACTTGAACGAAAAAGATTAGTATCGATGCAGAAATGGGGACGAAAAGAATTTGAAAAATCTAACGCTGAAGCTAAAATGGTTTTTTATCCGTTCAGTGGTCCTGATTACCTAACTGCCCATGCTTTCTTTCCGCAAGCTGATAAATATGTAATGCTTGGCCTTGAACCGGTGGGTAAATTACCTGACCTGCAAAAATTTAAAGCCGGAGAAGCCCTGGAGTATGCCACCGATTTTAAAAAATCATTGGGAGATATTTTTGATAAAAGTTATTTCATTACAAAAAAGATGCTCAATGATTTTCAATCTCAAAAAGTAAACGGCTTATTACCTGTGCTTGCTTTTTTTATTAAAAAATCAGGTAACGATATTTTAGATGTAAAATACCTTATCCGCTATAAACAAGACAGCATCAGCGAAGTAAACTATGACTTTAAAGACAATGATCATAAACCTTTTGGAGTACGGGTAGATTTTTTACAGGAAGGCAAGCAGAAATCGGTTTACTATTTTAAATACGATGTAAGCGATAAACAATTTAATGATACAACCATATTTTACAAATACATTAATAAAAATGCTACCCATTGTATTACATATATCAAAAGCGCTTCTTATTTATTGCACGCTAATTTCATGAGTAACATGCGAAAATTAATTCTTAAAAACTCAGTGGCTGTTATTCAGGACGATACCGGAATACCATTTAAATATTTTGAAGAAGGAAAAGATTTTGATGTTAAACTTTACGGACAATATACAAAACCGGTGAGTGATTTCCCGTACTTGAGTTTACAGAAGCCTTTACAGGAGGCTTTTAAGAGAGACAGTGCAAAGGTTGAAAAGCTCCCGTTTCATTTAGGATACCATTGGGGAACAAAAAAAGACGTAATCATTTACGCGCGCAAAAAATAGTTTTATTTAGTTTAGTAATACAGTTCTTTAAACTTAAATCTCCTTCTAAATATAAGATGTTTACAATAGACACACATACCCATATCATTCCTGAACACATACCCGATTTTTCAAAAAAATTCGGCTATGGTGATTTTATTCAATTGGATCACCATGAGAAAGGCAAGGCCTGGATGATGCAGGGTAATAAACGTTTCAGAGAAATTGTAGCCAATTGCTGGGATGCTGAACTCCGTATTAAAGAAATGGCAGCTCATAAGGCCGACATGCAGGTGATCTGCACCATTCCTGTAATGTTTAGTTATTGGGCCAAACCAAATGATTGTTTGGAAGTAAGTCGCTTTTTAAATGATGACATTGCTAAAACGGTGAACAATCATCCCGCCAAATTTATTGGTCTTGCTACATTACCAATGCAGGATACACAACTGTCGGTAAAAGAACTGGAGCGCTGCATGAACAATGGGTTTAAAGGCGTTCAGATTGGAAGTAACATTAACGACCTTAATCTGCATGAACCGCAGTTTGACGAATTCTTCGCTGCTTGCGAACAATTAAATGCCACCATACTTGTACATCCCTGGCAAATGATGGGTCAGGAACATATGACAAAATACTGGTTGCCATGGTTGGTTGGAATGCCAGCAGAGATTAGTCGTGCTATATGCAGCATGATATTCGGCGGAGTGTTTGAAAAATATAAAAAACTAAAAGTGTGTTTCGCTCATGGCGGAGGATCATTTTTACCAACTATCAGCCGCATTGAACATGGATGGGATTGCAGACCAGACCTTGTAGCGATTGATAATAAAAACAATCCTAAAGATTATCTCGGAAAATTTTGGGTTGACAGTCATGTGTGCGATCACAAGATGCTGCAATATGTTATAGATCTTGTTGGCGCAGATAAAGTAATGCAGGGAAGCGATTATCCCTTTCCTTTGGGAGAATCTGTGCCGGGAGAACTGGTTCGCACCGCTCCCATTTCTGAAAAAGAAAAAGAAAAAATTATGGGCTTAAGCGCAAAAGCCTGGCTTGGATTATAAACGGGTAACTAAAGCGAAATTTCCTTCTATTTTAAATTTCCAGCCTTGTTCGAAAATCTTGGGTAAAAATCTTTTATACAAAACCATTCTTGCATTCTCCGCGCTTTCATCTTCACCGTCTCTGCCAACAGCATTGAACTCATATACATTTACTTTCGGATGTTCTTTCATGTAATTTTTTACAATTTCAACAATTGTATTCATCACCTGGTAAACTTCACCGCGGTTGGTAGTAACATATTCTTCACCTTCAAACTCATCGTTAACAACACCAAAAACAATATTGGCATGTAAAATATTATCCTGCAGTCTTCCAAAGCGAACCTCGTATCTTAAACCACTGTGCGTGTTAAAGTAATATACACCAGCGCTTGGAATATTAGGAAACTCGATCGTTAATATATTTCTATAAGGAGGAATCACTTTTTATTTTAAGCCTCAAGAGCTGCTTTTTTTTTAAATCTTTCGGCAAGCACTAACTCCTTGGATCCGCCACTGTAATCGTAAAAACCTTTACCTGATTTAACCCCCAGACTTCCTGCTGCCACCATGTTAACCAATAAAGGACATGGCGCATATTTAGGATTACCAAAACCATCCTGTAATACCCTTAGAATATTTAAACAAACGTCGAGACCTATAAAATCAGCTAGCTGCAAAGGTCCCATAGGATGGGCCATACCAAGCTTCATTACTGTATCAATTTCTTCAACACCGGCCACACCTTCATACAAAGTAATGATGGCTTCATTGATCATTGGCATTAAAATTTTATTAGCCACAAAACCCGGATAGTCATTAACCTCTACCGGAACTTTATTTAATTTTTTTGAAGTATCCATTATTCGTTCGCACACCTCGTCAGATGTGCTGTAACCGCGAATAACTTCAATTAATTTCATCACCGGAACCGGGTTCATAAAATGCATACCGATAACTTTATCGGCCCGTTTGGTTACCGCTGCAATTTGTGTAATGGATATGGAAGAAGTATTGCTTGCCAGAATTGTATTTGCATTGCAAATTTCATCCAGCTGTCTGAATATTTTTAATTTGATATCAATATTTTCACTGGCTGCTTCAACTACCAGGTCGGCGTCAGCCGCTCCTTTTGCCAAATCAGTGAACGTTGTGATATTTTTAAGAGTTGTATTTTTTACTTCCTCTGTAATTGAACCTTTTTGAACCTGCCTGTCCAGATTTTTGGTAATGGTAGCAATTGCTTTTTGCAAAGCAGCATCATTAATATCTACCAGGTTAACCTTATATCCGAACTGGGCGAAGGTGTGAGCAATACCATTACCCATTGTTCCGCTTCCTATAACTGTAATCTTGTCCATAGCGTTAAATTTAAAAGACTAAATCTAAAGGAGAATTTCGGTTTAAACAAAGAAAATTTTACACAAAACAAAACATAACTCTTTCTTCATTTTCACTTTAGAGATTAATGCATTCAAAGGAGAAGAAAGGATTGTACAGGCGCGATAATCATTGAAAGAATGATTATTTTTTTAAATAATTTTTGGGCATAAAAAAACCCCGGTTATTCCGGGGTTTTATTTTTTAATTAGTGATGCTGATTTTCTTTTCAAGCTCTTCTATATAAGCTTTAAAACGTTTATCTGTATCCATTAAATTATTTACAGTACGACAGGCGTGTAAAACAGTTGCGTGATCTTTTCCACCGCAATGCATGCCTATTGTTGCCAATGATGATTTGGTCATGTTCTTGGCGAAATACATCGCTATCTGGCGCGCCTGAACAACCTCGCGTTTACGGGTTTTTGATTTCATTGTATCTATTGCAAGATCAAAATAATCGCAAACCACTTTCTGGATATAATCAATAGAAACTTCACGCGCGGTGCTCTTCACAAACTTATCGATCATGGCTTTAGCTAATTCTAAAGTAATGGTCTTTTTATTTAAGCTTGATTGGGCCAGTAAAGAAATTAAAGCGCCTTCAAGTTCGCGAACGTTAGAGGTAATACTGTAAGCCAAATATTCAATAACTTCTTTAGGTAACTGAATTCCTTCGTTATAAACTTTTTTCTCAAGGATGGCGATACGGGTTTCAAGGCCAGGAGCTTGAACATCGGCGCTAAGCCCCCATTTGAAACGGGATAATAATCGTTGTTCAATTCCCTGAATATCAACCGGAGGACGATCAGCCGTAAGGATAATTTGTTTTCCTAACTGATGAAGGTGATTGAAGATATGGAAAAAGCTGTCTTGAGTTTTATCTTTCCCTGCAAAATACTGAACATCATCAATAATCAATACATCTATCATTTGATAGAAGTTTATGAAATCATTGTGATTATTATTTTTTACCGCCTCAATAAACTGAGTGATGAATTTTTCTGACTGTACGTATAATACTGTTTTGTTAGGATAGTTCTTTTTTACTTCAATACCAATAGCCTGGGCTAAGTGCGTTTTACCCAAACCAACGCCTCCGTATAATAATAAAGGGTTAAAAGCATTTCCACCCGGCTTTTGAGCCACAGCAAAGCCTGCGCTTCTGGCCAAACGGTTACAATCACCTTCAACAAAATTATCGAAACTGTAATTTGGATTTAATTGCGATTCAACCTGAACTTTTTTAAGACCCGGAATTACGAAAGGATTTTTTATTGAACTTCCAACTTCAATTGGCATTGAAACAGAAGGGTTCTTTAAATTAGTATTAATGTTAGGTAATTTAAACGTAATAGGTGTTTCAGTTTTACCTGAAGCATTATCCATAATAATATTATATTCCAAACGACCTTCGGTACCTAATTCTTTTTTAATTACTTTTTTAATTAATGTGATGTAATGTTCTTCTAACCATTCATAAAAAAACTGAGACGGAACTTGTATAGTTAAAACACTGTTATTTACCTTAATCGCTTTAATGGGTTCAAACCATGTCTTAAAATTTTGAGGGCTAACATTATCTTTTACAATTTCGAGACAACCGTTCCATACTTGCTCAGCAGTTTTTTCCTTCATCATAGTTTTTAAAAAATTAAAGTATTGTGTGTGTTTATTGTATTAACATGAACCTGTTTGTAAATATAATGCGATTATTTGTGTTTGCAACATTATTAAACAAAAAAAAACTTCGCAAAAGTTGCATTTAAAATTTGGAAGTTTAAAATCTTTTCTTTTGACCTTCTTTTGGAGGTTAAATTTTGTGATGCAAGTTGTTTTGCAATATTTTTTTCTTATAGGGAGAGAAGTCAATGTCGATTTTGCCTAACCAAATGCCGGCCCAGCCTACTTGTGTAATATGCACTTCAGAGCCTTCGTTATTTTTTAAAACCTCAGGATTCTCCATAAAAGTATGCGTATGTCCTACTATGATAAGATCTATGTTTTTAGTTTGTGAAGCGAAAATAATGTCCGACATTTTATTGTTATCATATTTAAAACCAAGATGTGATAAACATATTATATAGTCGCATTTTTCATCATGCTTTAAAATATCAGCCCATTTATTCGCGTTTGTAACCGGATCATTATAATTTATTCCATGAATGAATTTTTTATCCACCAGATTTTCGAGATCAATTCCTACACCTAAAACTCCAATTTTAATATTACCTCTCTTATATATTTTGTACGGAGTTATTTTTTTATTATTTGAAAGTGCCGAATCTTTTAAATCATAATTACAATTAATAAAATCAAAAGAAGCATGCGGCATTTGTTTTAAAATATTTTCAGCACCCATGTCAAAATCATGGTTTCCAAAAGTAACCGCATCGTACTTCATTAAACTCATTAATTTATATTCAATCTCACCAAAAAAATAATTAAAATACGGTGTACCCTGAAAAATATCCCCTGCATCCAGAAGTAAAACATTTTCTTCTTCCTGCCTTATCTTCTCTATTAAAGAAGCACGTTTGGAGAAACCGCCCTCCCCAGCAAACTTAGGATCATTTAAAGGGAAAGGCTCTATCCGGCTGTGCTGATCGTTGGTATATAAAATGGTTAACCTGCTAAATCCTCTAGTTATAAGATTTAATTTATTTGCAGACAGATCAAGCCCTCCTAAAACAGCAGCTGTACCAAGCGAATACTTTAAAAAATCTCTTCTATTTTGAAACTTCCAGTCTTTCATCCGTATAGGGGTCTATTGATTTATGGTCGCGCATCAAACTTTCACAATATCCGATAATAGCATCCCTTATCTTTAAATTTGAATTAAGAATGCCTTTACCTTCCTTCAAAAAGAAAAAATTATCGCCTCCGTTTGCAAGATAATCACTCGTTACTACATTATATATTCTTGCTTTATCAATAATTGAATCTCCCGCAAGGGCAGAAACCACGGCATTATCTTTCATCTTTATTTTTAATCCTAAAAAAGAATGCTTTTTTTCTACAACCATCGGTAGAAATTTAGTCAGGCTTTCTCCTGTGATTTTTACCATTACCAGTTCATTTTCAAAAGGCATTAATTCGAAAATACTCAGCACTTTTATTTCGCCTTTGGCAATATTAGCGCGTAAACCGCCCCTGTTCACAATCACCACATCAATACGCTCGGCAGGAAATTGTAATACTGCATTAAACTTTAAAGCATCACAAACAAAATTACCAAGGGTTGTTTCGTTTCCGTCTTTTGTCAAATCGCCGGAAGCCAGGCCAATTACTCGTGCTGTTTCCATCTCTACCTTTTTTTTAAACCGTGAAACGGAATCTTCTGAAACTTTTTGGAGGCTCTTTTCTTTTAAAGAGAAGTGTTCAAACTTTTGATTTTGTTTTGCATAATGCGTGCGGCAAGCAGTTAAAAAAAACAGAACAATAATACTTATGGCGACCTTTTGACTCATGAATTAAAATTACATTTGTAAAGTTATATTTTTATTAATGAAATGATTAAAGCCGAAACAAAAATAAGGGTGCGCTACGGCGAAACAGATCAGATGGGATATGCCTATTACGGTGTATACGCACAATATTATGAAGTTGGTCGCGTAGAAACAATGCGGCTTTTGGGCTTTAGCTATAAAGAAGTGGAGGCCCGCGGCATTCTCATGCCCGTGGTAGATTATACAATCAACTATAAAAAGCCTGCCTTTTATGATGATGAAATAACGGTTGTAACTACCATAAGTGAAATGCCGAAAGGTGTTAAACTGCCATTTGAATATGCTTGTTATAACGCTCAGGGCGAATTATTGAACACCGGTAAAGTTACGCTGGTTTATCTTCAGAAATCCACTAATAAAGTTACCTCCATCCCTTCGTGGCTCGAAGATGCTTTGAAGCCTTTTTTTGCAAAATAACCCGCATTTTTTTGTAAATTCACGCTTTCATTTCTTTATAATTAAAAACAGAATGATATCCACCAAAAAGATTCAAATGGTTGACCTCAAAGGTCAGTACGAAAAAATAAAAGCCGAGGTTGATGCCGGAATGCAAGAGGTAATTAATACTACTGCCTTTATTAACGGACCACAAGTTAAAGAATTTCAGGCAAGCCTTGAAAAATATTTAAACGTTAAGCATGTTATACCTTGCGCCAACGGCACAGATGCCCTGCAAATTGCCATGATGGCTTTGGATCTGAAGCCCGGAGATGAAGTAATAACGGCCAGTTTTACTTATGTGGCAACAGCGGAAGTAATAGGACTACTTGGATTAACACCCGTATTGGTGGACGTTTATCCTGATACGTTTGATATCAATATTGAAGAAATTGAAAAGAACATTACCTCAAAAACAAAAGCAATTGTTCCTGTTCATTTATTTGGTCAGTGCGCCGATATGGAACGCATAATGGCAGTTGCTAAAAAACACAACCTGTATGTGATTGAAGATGTGGCACAAGCTATAGGCGCAGATTACACTTTTAAAGACGGAAGAAAACAAAAGGCAGGAACGATAGGAACAATCGGTTGCACTTCTTTTTTTCCGAGTAAAAATTTAGGTTGCTTTGGTGATGGCGGAGCAATATATACCAACGACAGCGATCTTGCACAGAAATTAAAAATGATTGCTCATCACGGACAAAGTGTTCAATACATTCATGATGTATTAGGAGTGAATTCTCGTTTGGACACCTTGCAGGCTGTGGTTTTAAACGCAAAATTAAAAAGGCTGGATGAATATGCCGCTGCGAGAAACAAAGCCGCGGACTTTTATGATAAAGCATTTGCCAATCATCCAAAAATAAAAACCCCGGTCCGTGCTAAAAATTCAACTCACGTTTTTCATCAATACACTTTACAGTTAAATGGTGTTGACCGGACTAAACTCCGCGAAGCCCTGGCTGAAAAAGGCATCCCCGCTATGATCTATTATCCTATTCCTTTGCATATGCAAAAAGCTTATAAAAGCGACCGGTTTAAAGAAGGAAGCTTTCCGGTAACTGAAAAATTATGCGCGAATGTACTTTCCTTACCTATGCACACCGAGTTGGATGAAGAAACTTTATCATACATCACAAAAACATTTTTAGAACTCATTTAAATATTAAGTTGAAGATTTTAAACAACCAGGCTCTTCAATTTTAAATTAACAGTATGAAAATTATAGTAATAGGAACAGGTTATGTAGGACTTGTAACAGGAACCTGCTTTAGTGAAGTTGGCGCCCATGTTACCTGCGTTGATGTGGATGAAAAAAAAATAGAGAATCTTAAAAAAGGAATTCTTCCCATTTATGAGCCGGGTCTTGAAGAAATGGTACTAAGAAACTTCGACAAAAAACGTTTGGAATTCTCCACCTCATTAAAAGAAAGTATTGCCGATTGTGATGTTGCTTTTATTGCAGTAGGCACTCCACCGGATGAAGATGGTTCAGCTGACTTAAAATATGTACTGGGTGTAGCGGCTTCCATAGGTCAGTTTATGACCAAACCTCTTGCTGTAGTAACCAAATCTACAGTTCCTGTTACTACTTCTGAAAAAGTAAGACAAGCACTTCAAAAAGAACTTGATAAACGTGGTGAAAAAATCGACTACTATATTTGTTCTAATCCTGAATTTTTAAAAGAAGGAGCAGCTATTGATGATTTTATGAAGCCCGACAGAATTGTTGTGGGAATTGATAATCCGGCAGCGGAAGACCTGATGCGTAAATTATACAAACCATTTTTAATGAATGGCCACCCCATTGTATTCATGGACATTCCCAGCGCTGAAATGACCAAGTACGCCGCTAACGCTATGCTTGCTACCAAAATAAGTTTTATGAACGACATTGCCAACCTGTGCGAAATAATGGGTGCTGATGTGAATATGGTTAGAAAAGGGATTGGCAGCGATGCGCGGATCGGTAATAAATTTATTTACCCGGGTGTAGGTTATGGCGGAAGCTGTTTTCCTAAAGACGTGAAGGCACTTATTAAAACTGCCAGAGAAAATAAATACAATATGCGTATTTTAAACGCTGTTGAAGAAGTAAACGATTTACAAAAAGAAGTTTTGTTCAATAAAGTTCTCCGCCGTTTTAATAATAATTTAAAAGGAAAAACATTTGCTTTATGGGGTTTATCTTTTAAACCAAAAACAGATGATATGCGTGAGGCACCAAGCCTTGTGATTATTGATAAATTACTAAAGGCCGGTGCAAAAGTGGTAGCGTATGATCCGGTAGCTAAGCATGAAGCCGAGCGGATTTTAGGAGATCGCGTTGCCTTTGCTACTGATATGTATGACACACTAAACCAGGCTGACGCTCTGTTAATTGTAACTGAATGGCCGGAGTTTAAAGTGCCTGATTTTGACGAACTTTCAAAAAGAATGAACAATAAATTAATTTTTGACGGACGTAATATATTCGATCATCAGGATGTTGAAGAATTAGGATACGAATACCACTGTATTGGAATAAAACAAAAAAATTCAAAATAAAATAAGTGAACGAACTGAAATTCATTTACTCCATTTAAAAAATTATTAATTATGAAAAGAGTTTTAATAACCGGTGCGGCAGGGTTCTTAGGTTCGCATTTATGTGATCGTTTTATAAAAGAAGGCTACTATGTTATTGGCATGGATAACCTCATTACAGGAGATCTTAAAAACATAGAACACCTTTTTAAATTAAAGGAATTTGAGTTTTATCATCACGATGTTTCAAAATTTATTCATGTACCCGGCCAGCTGGATTACATCCTGCATTTTGCCTCGCCCGCTTCACCTATCGATTATTTAAAAATTCCCATTCAAACATTAAAAGTTTCTTCTCTCGGAACGCATAATGTATTGGGCCTTGCCAAAGTTAAAGGCGCGCGTGTTCTTGTTGCTTCTACAAGTGAGGTGTATGGAGATCCGCATGTTCATCCGCAGACAGAAGACTATTGGGGCAATGTTAATCCCGTTGGTCCGCGTGGCTGCTACGATGAAGCTAAACGGTTTATGGAAGCCCTCACCATGGCTTACCACAATGCTCATGGCCTTGAAACGCGCATCATCCGGATTTTTAATACTTACGGACCACGCATGCGTTTAAATGATGGGCGTGTTTTACCTGCATTTATTGGCCAAGCGCTTCGCGGAGAAGACCTGACCATGTTTGGCGATGGGAGTCAGACAAGAAGTTTTTGCTATGTTGATGATTTGGTGGAAGGTATTTACCGTTTGCTTTTAAGCGATCACTCATTACCAGTTAATATTGGTAATCCAAGCGAAATAACCATAAAGGAATTTGGCGAAGAAATATTAAAATTAACCCGCGCGAAACAAAAATTAATCTCGCTTCCTCTTCCAAAAGATGATCCTAAACAACGGCAGCCGGATATTTCAAAAGCCAGAGAAATTTTAGGATGGGAGCCAAAGGTAAGCCGGGCCGAGGGTTTGAAGATTACTTATGATTATTTCAGATCGTTAAGCAGCGATGATTTGAATAAAGTAGAACATCGAACCTTTAATAAATAGTTATTTTTGCATAGAGAAACGTGCATCGCTTAAACTCTTTAAAAAGTTTTCAAGATCCTGTTTTTCTTTTTCACTCAGTGCCAATGGCCTTCTTAAAAGGCTATCGCGGTTAATACTCTGTTGTACAAATTTATCGGGCTTATCATAGTAATCAATTACCTCCCTCAATGTTTTAAACATGCCGTTATGCATGTAAGGCGCGGTCTGCACAATGTTTCTTAATCCGGGCACTTTAAATGCGCCCAGATCTTTCTTGTTTAATGTCACTAAATATCTTCCTTTATCATTTAATTTATCTCCGTCGTACAAACCAATATTTTTAAACTCATCGTTACCTGTAAAATCAACTCCGAAATGACAATCGAAACATTTCGCTTTATCATTAAAAACGCTTAACCCGCGTTTGGCACTCTCTGAAAACAAAGTTGTGTCTTTACCCGTCATGTATTTATCAAACGGACTGTCACTGGTTTCCAGTGTTCTTTCATAAGCTGAAAGAGCAGCAGCTATTAAATCCTTGGTGAGATTTTTAGAATATACCTTTCGAAATGCCTCTTTATATTTCGCGTTTCTTAAAAGCCTGCGTACTAATAATGTTCCCGGAAAATCCATTTCGCCGCTGTTTTCAACTGGTCCGAGCGCCTGATGCTCAAGCGTTTCGGAGCGTCCATCCCAGAAATAAAAATTACGGTCGCCCTGGTTCATTGCGCTGGGTGTGTTACGTTTGGTAAGTTGGCTGGCTATGCCTTTGCTAAAAGCAACATTGTCGGCAAATGCAAACTGCGGTTTATGACAGCTCGCGCAACTTACAGAACTGTCGCGCGATAAAATCGGATCGAAGAATAAAGCTTCCCCTAACTGAACCTCGCTATAGATATTTTTTTCAGAAACCTTCTCCGCGCAGCTGGCCATCAATACAACAACGATCATTAAAATAAAAATAGTTCTCATCTTTTATACGTCAGGATTGTGTTTCACTTAAAATTTAAATACTTTTATAAACTACTAAATTACTTAATATTATAAAGGAAAGTCTTGCAAAGAAATGGAACCTGAACACATTAATAAACCTCAACTTCCTTTTAACAACCTGTTTTTAAATTCGGCGGCCGTTCACGGTTATAATTATTGGTGGATGTATGTGCTCGGAGTTACTGCTTCTTTTTTCGGCTATATTTTATTTCAGGTAATCATTCAGATTCCGCTGGTAGGAATAGCGTTAAAAAAAAACATCACCCTTTCTGATCTGGAAGCTAATCCTTCCATTATTTTCGATCCTGTAAAAATGGGAATTGATAATAACATTATGCTGGCATTGCTTTTAGGAATGTTTGTCTTTGCGCTTGCAGGTCTTTTTATTGTGGTACGACGCGTGCATAAAAAAACGGCGCTGTCAATTATAACAGCTTATTCAAAACTTAGATACAAACGTTTTTTTACAGCTTTTGCGGTTTGGGGTGTCTTACTGATCATTTCGGTGTTTGGCGCATATTTTATTGATCCAACAGGAGTAACCATTCAATTTAAACCTGCCGAGTTTATTATTCTTTTATTGGTTTGCATTGTATTAATGCCTATTCAAACAAGTACCGAAGAAATTTTAATAAGGGGTTATTTAATGCAGGGCCTTGCCTTACTGTTTAAAAATGGATTTGCACCACTGATCATCACCTCACTTTTATTTGGTCTTCTGCACATGGAAAATCCTGAGGCAAAAACATTTGGCTGGCAAATCATGTTGCCCTACTACAGTTTATTCGGCTTATTCCTGGGTGCATTGACACTTTTAGATGAAGGCCTTGAACTTGCTTTAGGTATTCACTGCGCCAACAATTTAATTTCAAGTTTACTTGTTACTACTCCGAGCGGAGTATTAAAAACAGATGCTATCTTTTTAGTTAACACAGAAAACCCGGGCACCGAACTCATTCTGTGGGCATGCATGGCAAGTGTTACTTTTTTCATTTTTTGGCTTATATATAGGTGGAAAAACTTTAACTTAATACTAAAATAATTTTATGAGATCAATTCTTGTTATGTTGCTGTTCTTGTTTATTCACAAAGGTTTTGCCGATGGAGATTATCATTATTTTGCAGATCTTACAAAGGTTACCAATGATAAGGTAACGGTAAAATTAACGCCGCCCGATATTACTCAAAACGAAATAGATTATTGTTTTCCGGCTATGGTTCCCGGCACATATGAGGTGTATAATTTCGGAAGGTTTATCAGCAACTTAAAAGCTACCGGTAAAAACGGAACGGAAATTAAAGTTACACGCACGAATGTAAATACCTTTAAATTATCACCGGCCAACATGATAAGTGAAATAAGCTATGACGTAGATGACAGCTGGGATAAAATGAACGGGCCCGATTCAGGTAAAGTAGTATTTGAACCAGGTGGTACCAATATTGAAGAAGGCAAAAATTTTGGGATAAATACCCACGGTTTCTTTGGGTATTTTAAAGGTTTAACCAACCGCAATTTTATTCTGGAATTCCAAAAACCAAAAGGATTCTATCCTTCAACAGGACTTTCAAACATAAAAACAAGTGATACTAAAGATCAGATTACAATTTTTGATTACCATGATCTTGTTGACTCTCCTATTATGTATGATCTTCCGGATACAACAACTATTATGGTATCAAATACAAAAGTATTGGTAAGCTCCTATTCTCCCGGTCATAAAATCACTTCGCAATTTATCGCTAAAACTTTAAAGCAACTTCTAAACGCTCAACGTGATTATCTTGGAGGCGAACTTCCTGTGAAAAAATATGCCTTTTTATTTTACTTCACAAATAAAGCCACCCTGTCCGGATCACATGGGGCACTGGAGCATTCTTACTCTTCCTTTTATGTAATGCCTGAAATGGACAGCACCTTTATTCAGCAGGAACTAAGGGATGTGGCGGCGCATGAATTTTTTCATATTGTAACCCCGCTTAACATTCACTCTAAAGAAATTGGCGATTTTGATTTCAACAATCCACAAATGAGCGAACACCTTTGGCTGTATGAAGGCATGACAGAGTACGCTGCACATCACGCACAGGCTAAAGGCGGAATCATTGGCATCGATGAGCTTCTGAATATTATGATGGAAAAATATCAGAATAGCCTTCAACAATTTAATGACACCATGAGTTTTACATGGATGAGTAAACATGTACTTGAAGAAAAAGTTCACAAACAATATAACAATGTATATGAAAAGGGAGCACTGATTGGAATGTGCCTTGATATTATGTTACGCGATTTAAGTGAAGGAAAATACGGTACCCAAAACCTGATGAAAGACTTATCCACTAAATATGGAAAAGATAAATCATTTAACGACGCGGATTTATTCAATGACATTGAGAAATTCACTTATCCCGAAATCGGACAGTTTCTTCGCAAGCACGTTTCAGGAACCACGCCATTGCCTATGAAAGAGATTTTTGAAAAAATAGGAATTGATTATATAAAAGAAAGCACAAGTTACGAATTTTCTTTCGGCAGTCCTGATCTTGATCTGAACCAGGATACTAAACGGCTCGTAGTTACCGACACCAAAGACCTTGATGAATTTGGAAAAGCGCTTGGATTTAAAAAAGGAGATGAGCTTTATAAACTGAATGGCAAGGAGTTGAAAGTTGAAAACGTAAAGGAAATTATAAGTAATTATTATAAAAACTTAAAAGAGAATGATAAAGTAACAATTGAAGTTTACCGTCCGAAAAACAAAAAAGGAAAATATAAATTAAAAACACTAACCGCCAACGCGAAAAAAGTAAAAGTGATTGAGCAAAATAAAATTGCGCTTAAAGAAAACCTTACTGAAAAACAAAAACAAACCCTGCGTGCTTGGGTTGGAATTTAACCACACACCATGAAGACATTCCTATTTATCCTGATATCCTTTTTGTATTCCTTAGGAATGCGCAGTCAGGCTATGCCCCCGGGGCAGTATACTTCCACCAATAAAAAAGCCATAAAATATTTTGAAGAAAGTAAAAGCTTTTTCAGAAACCGGAATGATGTGGACGCTGAAAAAAAAATACAGGCGGCCATTAAAGAAGATCCGAATTTTGTGGAAGCCTATTCAGCGTACGCCGATTTTTTAATGATGAAAAAGAAACCATCTCTGGCGATTGAAAATTATAAAAAAGCAATTGGAATAGCTCCCCAGTTTATGACAGATAATAATTTTTATCTGGCTAAGGCATACCAATCCAATTCTGATTTTGATAATGCGAAAATCTCGTATCAGAATTATTTAAAGTTTGAGCGGATAAACCCAAACATGAAAGAGGAAGCCGAACGTCAGATTAAAAACTGCGAATTTGCCTCAACCCTTGTTAAAAATCCAAAACCCTTTAAACCTGTAAATGTAGGGGCGGGAATTAATACCGCCAATGACGAATATTTTCCTGCCATTACCGGTGACGGGAAACAATTTATGTTTACCCGTGCTTTACCACGTGAAGATTTACCCGGAGCATTTAATGAAGATTTTTATATCAGTACAAAACTGAAAGACAGCTGGCCGCAGGCTACACCTCTTACCAATATTAACAGCTCCGGAAACGAAGGCGCCCCTACTCTTTCTGCTGATGGTAATATTATGCTGTTTGCTTCCTGTGCCGATGATTACGGAGATTACGGTTCAGCCGACAGGAAAGGAAACGGAAGCTGTGATATTTTTTATTCGCAACGGCTAAACGGCAAATGGTCAAAACCTCAAAATGCAGGCAGTTACATCAACACGGCTAATTGGGAAACCCAACCGAGTTTTAGCAGCGATGGCAAAACACTTTATTTTATCAGAGGTGTAAAAGGTCGTGGCGCAAGTAAAAACATTGATATTTATATGAGCACAATTGCAGATAACGGAAGGTTTGGCTCGCCGGTGAAATTGAACAGTAACGTTAATTCAACCGGCAACGAAGAATCTGTATTTATCCATCCTGATAACATGACCTTATATTTTGCAAGCGACGGTCATCCCGGACTTGGAGGCACGGATTTATTTATGAGTAAACGCCAGCCTAACGGAGATTGGGGGCCGGCTGTTAATTTAGGATATCCTATTAACACAGCAAATGATGAAAACAGTTTGCTTGTAGACCCTGCAGGAAACCTTGCCTATTTTGCAAGTGATAGAGAAGGCGGATTTGGAGGACTTGACATATACCAGTTTGAATTACCACAGGATATAAGACCCGAGAAGACTACGTATGCCAAAGGAAAAATATATAATGCCAAAACAAAAATACCGTTAGAAGCGAATTTTGAATTATTTGATCTTGAAACCGGAACCAACATTACACGTTCGTTTTCAGGAACCAACGGAGAGTTTTTTGTAACGCTTACCGCCAACAAAAATTATTTGGTAAATGTAAATAAAGAAGGGTATCTTTTTTATAGCGATAATTTTAGTTTAAAAGGAAAAGAAACCGATTTTAATAAACCTTATCTTCTGGACATACCATTAGAACCTATTGATACCGGTAACGTAGTAGAGTTAAAAAATGTATTTTTTGACGTGAACAAATGGGAACTGAAACCTGAAAGTAAGGCCGAACTAGATAAACTTGCTTCTTTCCTTGCCAAGAACCCCACTTTGAAAATAGAATTGGGTGGACATACCGATAACAGCGGCGATAAAAAATTTAACGTCACGTTATCTACCAATCGTGCCAAAGCGGTTGCAGATTATCTGATCACCAACGGTAAAATAGATGCTGACCGCTTAACTTATCATGGTTACGCAGATAAAAAACCTAAAGTAGCCAATGATACACCAGAAAATAAAGCGAAAAACAGAAGGACCGAATTTAAAGTAACAGGCAAATAATTTATAAAAAAATACAGGCATGAAAAAATTTCTAACTCTCATTATTATATCTCTTTTTATTAAAATTAATGGCCAGTCTTTCTATAAAGGAGCGCTGGTAATTGATGCCGGCGGAGGCCTCGAAATTTATAACACCAAAGTAGTTATTCATGATAAAACCAATGATTTAACGGAAACAAAAAACGATAAAGCGGGGAGCACGCATTTTACAGTGGGTGCTGAATACGGACTTCACAAGAGGTTTGGCATTGGTTTGCGTTACAAAAACAATAACTATTTTGTATCAAAAGATACAGTAAGCGGAAATACCGGAACTATAAAATCGAATGACATTCTTGTTCAATTAAACTATCACGCGGTGTCTAAAAAAAGTTTTGATCTGGTGCTTGGAAGCGATATTGGTTATACGGGGATTAAATATCACTTTAATGATATAAAGAATACGCAGCTTAAAGGCTCAGGAATTTATTATTCATTTTATATAGATCCACGTTTATATATTGGTCGTTTTGGATTTAACATGAAGTTATCTCTTCCGTTTTTCAACTATCCTAAATTAACTACCAATGATGTTGATTTCAATAACACCTTCAGTTCCCTTAAACTACAGGGCTCACCGGGTTTTGGTCTTAGTTTTGGTATCCAATACCGTTTTCTGGATCTTAAAGATGATTCTAAGAAATAAACACTTTTTTCCATCGGCTTAAAATAAAAAGCCTAAAAAGAAGTTTGTATTCAAAAGCATTTTCAGTATTTAATTTTTCAAGATAATCTTTCCTGATAAAATCAAATCCTGAAGCTTCTATTTCTTTTGTCATAAGCGGTTTTAATTCCTTAACCCATTTTTTCATTGGGGTTTCAAAACCACGCTTGTCATAACGCGAGTAAATTTGTTGTGGTAAAATTGCTTTAGAAGCTTCGCGCAATAAATATTTAGAAACCCCATTTTGTATTTTACGGTTGCCATTAAATGAAAACATTAAATCTATCAACTCAATATCGTCGCTAAAAGGGGTGCGGCTTTCTACGCTATGCCACATAGCGCAACGGTCTTCGCATTTCAAAAAAGACTTTAATCTCGCCTGTTCAATGTCGTTGATGAGTTGTTTGTTTATGTCATTAAAGTATACCGTAGGGTTTTGTATTTCCTGCGACTTTAAAAAATCAGTTTTAAAAACCCCGGATAAAATCCTGGAGTTAAAGTGCAATTTCCCTTTTAGTTTTTCCTTGATGTAAAATTTAAAAGGTCTATCGATTGTTTTTCCGGATTTATTTATATCCTTAACCGCAGCAACTGTCTTTCCCTCACCCATCATATTATTCCACTTTGCCACAAAGTGATGGTGATATCCGCCAAACAGCTCATCGGCTCCCTGCCCGTCAATTACCACTTTAATATTATTGCTTTTTGCCAGCGCCATGACCTTGTACTGTGCGTACGTGCTGGTATCCCAAACGGGAATATCCTGAGAATACACTAAACTATCGAGTTCATTTATAAAACCTTCCAGCGTTGGCTCTGTTTTAAAATAAACCGCATTTATTTGTTTGGCAACTACGTCGGCAAAATACTCTTCATTAAATGTTTCATTTTTAAATACGGATGTAAAACAATAATTACTCTTATTCAAAATCTTATGCATTAAACCGCACAACACTGAACTGTCAATACCTCCGCTTAAACAGGCGCCAACTTCCACATCGCTTCTTAATCTCAGTTTAACAGCGTTATATAACTTCTGTTCAATAAGATCAATTAATTCTCTGTCACTTAACTTTTCGTTGTTTTGAGTTTGATTAATTTTATAATACTTTTCAATCTTAACAGCTTTTGTTTTCAGATTGTAGATTAAATTATTTCCGGGGAAAAGTTCTTCGATCCCGTCAAAAAAATTATTTGTTTCAGTTTCCAGCGATCCATTCACCAGATAATCGTGAGCGGCTTTATAATTATAGGAGGCTTTAATTAAACCGCTGCTTACAAATGCTTTTTGCTCACTGGCAAAAGCCATACACTCAACAGTGTTAATGTAATAAAAAGGCTTTACTCCCAGCCTGTCACGCGAAGCGAAACACAATTGCTTTTCCGTATCAAAAATGCAAAATGCCCACATGCCGTTAAATTTGTTTACACAGTCAAAACCCCAGTGTTTATACGCATGTAAAATCACTTCGGTATCGCTTTCTGAAATGAAAAGATATCCCGATTCCTTTAGTTCTTTTTTTAATTCAATGTAATTGTAAATTTCGCCGTTAAAGGTGATCCATAATTTTGAATCGGGTGTACTCATTGGCTGGTGACCAGCCTCACTGAGATCTATAATAGACAACCTTCTATGAGCAAAAGAAATAATAGAATCCGTATTGGAGGCAGTAAGATCCTTTTGGGGAATATAAGCCAGTTCTTTTTTAGAAAAAATCTGCTCTGATCCGGAACGTTTAAATGGATACGTATTAAAACCATCTGACAGCATAAACCCCTCGCCGTCTGGTCCTCTATGGGCTAAACTCAGTGACATTTCAGCTACTTTTGCTGATAAACTAAATGGTGCTTTGTCCTTTAAAATTATACCCGCAATGCCGCACATTATTTAATCTCTTTTTTAGATTCATCAACCCACATCAGTACCTTTTTATTTTCTATATAACGGTTCAGGTCTTTATCCAGCACTATCACACAAAAGTCAATAAAGGGTAAAATACCCAATGCACCGCCCAATGTGCCAATATATACCACCGGCACGTGCGGGGAAGTGCCAAGATATATTCGGTGTAAACCTACCATACCAAACGGAAAGGGAAAGGCTAATATTGCGGCTATGACCTTTTTATTTTTTTGCTGTTTACTTTTAAAAATTTGTAAAAGCGGATTCGGACGATCTTTTAATCCGGAATAAAAATCAAGATTTTGAGTTAATATTTCGTGAGGTCGGGAAACATTAAGAGAACAATTTTTATTTCCATTTGAAGCTGCAGTGTCAATTTTAATAAGTAAAAGGGTCACTAAAAAAAACAAACGTATTGCTATTTTATAATTATTTGAAAACATGGGCCGCTTAACTTATGTGAGGCATAATCAGTAATAAAAGCGAGGCTCTTATCAATTGCCAAATTAGTGAAAAAATCAGCAATTTGTTCATTTATATGGTTTAATTGTTAGTCACTTTATTCTATCTTTACATACCTTAAAAACAAATAAAAAGTGACTCTCATAAAAAGTATTTCCGGAATAAGGGGAACCATTGGTGGCAAACCTGACGATGGATTAACCCCACTCGATATAGTAAAATTTACATCCGCATTCGGAACATTGATTTTACAAAACAGCAAATCAAAAAAAAACATTACCATTATAATAGGTCGGGATGCAAGGATCAGCGGACAGATGGTTTCAAATATTGTTAGCGGAACATTAATTGGTTTAGGAATAAACGTTATTGATCTTGAATTAAGCACTACGCCCACCGTTGAAATGGCAGTAACCGAATTAAACGCCAATGGAGGAATTATCTTAACAGCCAGTCATAATCCCAAACAATGGAACGCTCTAAAATTATTGAATGAAAAAGGTGAATTTATAAGCGAAGAAATTGGCAAAAAACTTTTACAAATTGCGGAGAAGTCGGAGTTTGATTATGCCGATGTAAGCAGCCTTGGAACTTACACCATTAATAAAGATTTTTTAAATATCCACATTCAAAAAATACTGGATCTTCCATATGTGGATGTTGCTGCCATTAAGAAAGCAAACTTCTCGGTGGTTGTAGATGCCATTAATTCAAGTGGTGGGTTTGTGGTTCCGGCTCTGCTTGAAAAATTAGGAGTAAAAAAAGTTGTAACTATTAACGGCGAACCTACCGGAAATTTTGCGCATAACCCTGAGCCTTTACCTGAACACCTGAGCGAGCTTAGTAAAACAGTTGTTAAACAGAAAGCGCATATAGGAATAAGCGTTGATCCCGATGTTGATCGTTTAGCGCTTGTGTGTGAAGATGGGGAAATGTTTGGCGAAGAATATACTCTCGTTGCAGTTTCAGATTATGTATTACAACATAATAAGAAAGGCAATACAGTAAGCAATTTATCAAGCACCCGAGCATTGCGCGACATTACCGAAAAGCAGGGAGGTAAATATTCAGCTTCCGCTGTGGGCGAAGTGAACGTTGTAAAAATGATGAAAGAAACCAAAGCTGTAATTGGCGGAGAAGGCAACGGCGGAATTATATTACCCGAACTTCATTACGGCCGTGATGCACTTGTTGGGATCGCGATTTTTTTAACTCACCTTGCAAAATACGGCAAAAGCGCGTCAATGCTTAGAAAATCATACCCCAATTATTTTATTTCAAAAAATAAAATTGAACTCACGCCGCAAATTGATGTAGATAAAGTTTTAAGCAAGGTAAAAGACAAGTATAAAAAACAACCGGTGAATACAATAGATGGTGTGAAAATTGAATTTGATAAGGAATGGGTGCATTTACGCAAAAGTAATACTGAACCTATTATTAGAATTTACAGTGAAAGTCAGACTCAGTCAACAGCCGAAAACTTAGCCAAAAAAATTATTTCCGACATCAAAGAGATAATTAAGAATTAACTTTTAGTGTTAGTGTGGAGTTGATTACGTGAGTGAACGAGAGATTACAATTAAAAATAAAATATCTGCAAATGAAAATTTACCTGGATAACGCCGCCACAACGAAACTTGATGAAGAAGTATTTAAAGCCATGCTTCCTTTTATGACAGAGGATTTTGGCAACCCGTCTTCCATTCATTCTTTCGGCAGAAAAACCCGCTCAGCCATTGAAGTGGCACGCAAAACAGTGGCTAAACTTTTAAATGTAACACCCGCCGAAATATTTTTTACATCCGGAGGAACCGAAGCCGATAACATGGCCATTGTGCAAAGCATTGAAACCTTTGGCATCAAACATATCATTACTTCTGCCATTGAACATCACGCGGTGGAGCATACCGTTAAAACCCTTGAAAAGGCCGGCAAAGTTAAAGTAAGCTGGGTTAAAATTGATAAAAAAGGCAACGTTGATCTTAATGATCTTGAAGAACTTTTAAAAAATAACGACAAAACACTTGTATCGTTAATGCATGCCAATAATGAAATAGGAACCTTACTTCCTTTAAAAGAAGTTGGAGAACTTTGCGAAAAATACGGCGCATTGTTTCACAGTGATACCGTGCAAACCATGGGCCATTACAGGATGGATTTAAAAGAACTTAAAGTAAATTTTATTACCTGCGCGGCCCATAAATTTCATGGTCCGAAAGGGGTTGGTTTTTTATACATTCATCACGCTAATAAAATAACGCCTTTTATTCATGGCGGCGCACAGGAACGCAACATGCGCGGCGGAACTGAAAATTTATACGGAATTGTTGGCTTAGCCAAAGCATTAGAAATTTGTTTCAATGAAATGGAAGAACACCAAAAACATATAATGGGATTAAAAGATTATATGCGTGAAAGATTAACAGATGTAATTCCGGGAACTGTTTTTAATGGAGAAACTTCCTTTGATAAATCGTTGTATACGGTTCTTAACTGTTGTTTTCCCAATCATCCCGATGCTGAAATGTTATTATTTAATCTTGATATTGCAGGCATTGCAGCCAGCGGCGGAAGCGCATGCAGCAGCGGGAGCAACCAGGGTAGTCATGTTTTAAGGGGCTTAGGAATAGACATGAATCGTCCATCTGTAAGATTCAGTTTCAGTAAATACAATACAAAAGAAGAAATTGATATTGTAGTAAATAAGCTGGCGGAATTATTTCAGGTAAAGTCTACCGCGTAGAAGTTAGATTTAAGAGGTAAGATTTAAGAAGTACGATTTAGTTTAAGCAGGCCTGAATTCTTAAATTACATTTTTTAATTATCTTTGACTTTTTGTACAATAAAAATATCAACTAATAACCCTCAACTTTAATAATATGAACGACGTAAAATCAGTATTGGATAATTCAAAAGCCTTAATGGAGAAGGCTCTTAGTCATCTTGAACTTGAACTTCAAAAGGTAAGGGCGGGTAAAGCAAGTCCGGTTATGCTTGAGAATGTAATGGTTGATTATTATGGAAGCAAAGTGCCAATCAGTAATACGGCCAGCGTTAATACACAGGATGCACGAACGCTCATTATTCAACCCTGGGAAAAAACAATGTTAACTCCCATTGAAAAAGCTATTCAGGCAGCCAACCTGGGATTTAATCCTCAAAACGATGGTATCATTATACGAATAGTAGTGCCGCCTTTAACAGAAGAGCGACGTAAACAGTTAACAAAAACCGCCAGAAATCTGGGAGAAGACGCTAAAGTATCCATTCGTACGTTGCGTAAAGAAGCCATGGAATCGGTTAAAACTTTGAAAAAAGACGGACTCCCTGAAGATGAAGCTAAAGATGCGGAAGCTAAAATTCAAACCTTAACTGATGCCAACGTTTTAAAAGTGGATAAATATATTGAACAAAAAGAAAAAGAAATAATGACGGTTTAATTTTCCTCTTTGAAAATAAAAATGCCTGAAGCCCGCTCAATGAGTGGGCTTTTTGGATTTTTTTAGGTGACTTTTATAATGAATATGATGGCTCAATTGTTATAACAGTTGGTTACTTATACTTTGCTAACATCATATTACACCTTTTCATTTAGAAAGCGGAAATATTAAATATGGGTGAGTGCGAAATAAAACCGTGAGGATGGAACTGCCATTTTTTTGCCAGAGTACATAAAGTACTTATAAAGTTATCGAATCTTCATCACAATAAAAATAACTTAGCGGCCTATATGACAGTCTCTATACTTTCAAGAGCATAAGCCAAATTGTAAATGAACGATCAATTAATAGATTTCCCAAGAAAATCAAGCATGATCAGTTCTTCAAGCGTATAGCGCTTTCCTTTTATGAAAGCTACTATCCAGGCATCTTTCTGTCCTTTTGCTATGGCTTTTTGTCTTTGAACTTCGGCTTCCTTAATTGTTTTAAACTCCAGTTGAGTAAAGCGCGTTATGCCATCCGGATAATCATTCACTTCGGGTTTGCCATACTGAAGCAAATGATCGTATTTATAGTTTTGCGGCTTACGGTATGCAGCTATCTGCACTTTAAAGATGAGCCCTTCGGCACAGTAATTACCTGCTGTTGCAAGAAGTTGTCTATAATATTGTATGTCGTTCAAAGATTTTCCTTTTAAAGGCGTAAAATCAGGCAAGGTTTGTCCCGAGCATGGCGAAACTTCTGCAACATTAGTATTTGTGGGTGCGGGGGTTTCGGTTACAACCGACGTTGTTGGTGATTTTCCGGCGCTGTACAAATAAAAATCTTTGTTGGTTTCCATGTATTTGTTCAAACTTTCAATATCCAGATCTTCTTCAATCGGATCATATCCTTCGGCTATAACTTTGATGCGATATACAAAACCCGGGCTTAAAGCCATAAGGTATTTTCCTGTGGTTTTATTTGTATAAAAGGGACCGATGTTTTCTTTTTGTGTGATCTTTATCACTTCAATTTTAGCTTCTATTGGTTTTTCGTCGCCGTATACAATGCCTTTTAATAATGCTATAACAGGCTTCTCGCCCAAAATGCCGGGTGTAACCATGTAAATATCCTGTTTGCCTTTTCCTCCAGATCCTGCCCTGTCGCTGCTAAAGTATCCTTTATCACCTCTTGAATTAATTACATAATAGCGGTCGTCTTCGGTGGTGTTTAAAGGTAAACCCATACTTTTTGGAGGCAACCATTCATTATCTTTTTTCACTGAAAACATTATATCATAGCCGCCAATACTTTGATGTCCTTTGGAACTGTAAAATAAAGTAATACCATCAGGATGAATAAAAGGCGCATCATCATCCAATGCTGTGTTAATGGTTGGTCCCATGTTTTTGGCCGGGCCCCAATCGCCATTAACCTGTTCGCTAATATAGATGTCTCGCCCACCAAGGCCCCCGGGCCGCTCACTCGCGAAATACAGGAAATGCCCATCACCTGAAATGGAACATGAACCTTCCCATGAATCGGTGTTTATATTTTTATTAAGAGGTTCGGGTTTCGAAAATTCATTTCCGGTTAATTTGCTCACAAGAATATCACCTTCATTTTTATCTGTACTTAAAAATATAAAAAGCATTTGCCCGTCGGGTGATAAAGCGATAGCCGCGTCATTTCCTTTGGTATTTAAATTCACTAAACTTTGCGGCTCACTCCAGGTAGAGTCGGCCTTTTTGCGTGAAATATAAACGTCTTCATGATATTCCCCATCAACATTATCGGGCTGAAGATCCGTGTTTAATTTCCCGCCCATGCTTTTTTTCCCTCTGTAGGTAAAAATCATGATAGATTCATCCGTTGTAATGGCCGGCACATATTCATCTTCTTCAGTATTAATGGGGCCTCCAATATTTTTTATATCGGCAATAATTTTATTGTCAACCAACTGCTTACCGTTAGAGCAATTGTTTAATACTCTGTCGGCATCTTCAACCATTTCCTTTTCTTCTTTATTCTTGCTGTTTTTTCTGGCAGCAACAAAAGCCTCAAGTAAGGGAATGGCATCATCGAATTTATAATTTACATGATAGGCCTTACCTAAATAATAATCCACTTCAGGACCTTTTGATTCTTTTTTTATATCATTAAATATTTCAATAGCCCGGGCTTTTTTATCGGGATAATATAAACAGGCTATTCCTAATTTAAATTTATAATCAAACTCCTTTGGATACTTGGCATTTAATTTATCAAATAAAGTATAGGCATTCGCGAAATCTTTATCATTAAGTGCAGCATATGCCTGTTCCTCCAACTCCGACCTTGATTGAGCCCTGGAAGTGTGGCTGCATACACACAAAAAAAAGATAAACGCTATAAATAAACTTCTTTTCATTTTTATTAGTTGCCCGTTCGATAAACTCCGTAAAAAGAACACGGTGTATCCTTTTAATAAAACGAGTTTTAAAACCTCTATAAAATTTGGAATAAAACTGCCTGCCTGTTAGGGGTGAATGTAAAACTTATTAAAAGACCGTTCTTAATAAGTCCGAAAAGCTCAACAGCGTTACCAGCTGCACTTGCAGGGCGGACTGAAATAAATTTTGGTGTTTGGCAGCATTGCCTGGATAATATCCTGATGGTTTTGAGGAATAAGTATGTTGCGTAAATCCATCAGTTTTAATTTTGTATTTTTTTTCATTGTCTCCGGAAAATACTCCAGGTTGTTGCTCCATAAGTCGGCAATTTCAAGATTTTCCAGATCACCAAAAGAATAAGGCAAACGTTCAATATCATTTTGATTCACGTTTAAATATTTAAGATTTTTGAGATCACCTATATTATTGGGTAAACGTTTTAAACCGTCTTTACTGCAGATTAAATATTGTAAAGACTTAAACACAGTAATGCTGTCGGGCAGTTCATCTATTGAATTTTTACTTAAATCTAAATATTGAAGGTTTGTGAATACATAAAGTTTTGAGGGAAATGTTTTGTATTTCTTTTTTCTTAATGAAAGTTTTACAACACTTTCAGGATTTTTAAGCGCCTCGTCTAAATTAGTATATTCATGGCATGCTGCAAGAGACAATGAATCTAAAAGCTGACTCTGCCCAAAAATAGCTTGTTGCAAAAAAAGAATGACTATGATAACTATACTTGTTTTCATGCTTTAAATTAATCTTTGGCTTAACGTGTTTGCTTTAGTTCATCAATTAAAAGCATACACTTTTTTTTATCAGAGCGTAACGCACCGGTAAGCTCATCCAAGGTATTAAATTTTTCTTCATCCCTTAAGTATTTAAGAAAATTTATGCGTACCGTTTTATTGTAAATATCTTCCGAAAAATCAAAAATATGAACTTCAATCTTAATAGTATTGTCAGTATCGGTTGTTGGGTTATAACCTATATTAAGCATTCCGTAATACGCCTCTTTATTTATTATTACTTCCACAAAATAAACACCAACTTTAGGTATTAGCTTATCCTTGCTCGCGGTTTTAAGGTTGGCGGTGGGATAACCAATGGTGCGCCCCAGTTTTTTACCTGAAATAACTGTGGCATTCAGAAAAAAATAGTGACCTAAATAATCATTGGCAAGTTCAATATTTCCACTTTCGATGGCGTGCCTTATTTTACTGCTGCTAATCGAAATTTTATCAATGTCAAGTGCGTTAATTTCTTCAACAACATAATCATAGTGATCTGCGTATTTTTTCAAAGTTTCTATGTCGCCGCTCCTGTTTTTGCCAAATTTATGATCATAGCCTATTACAAGATATTTAACCTTCATGCTTTTCAATAAAATCTCTTCTATGTATTCAATGGATTCTATGTTCGAAAAGTCTTTATCAAATGGGTAAACAACAGTAACATCCACACCGTATTTTTCAAGCAGATCGAGCTTTTCATCAATCAGGGTAATAAGTTTAAGATCGGATTGTTCAGGAAATAATATTTTTCGGGGATGCGGTTCAAAGGTTAAAACAACCGTGTTTAAATTATGGAATTCTTTTAGCAGCTGTAGTCTTCTGAGAATTTTCTGGTGCCCGAGATGAACTCCGTCGAATGTACCAATAGTAACAATGGTGGGCTTTTCAATTCTGAAATCTCTGGTATGTCTTACGGTTAACACTTGGTAAAAGTAAGGGTTTTTAGGTGATCTTATCTTTTTTAACCCTCCGATGACTTATGCGGGAACTAAGGTTTGTTAAAATACATATTTATAGCGTTTTTGTTAAAAAGCCCTTAATAAATGCCTTAATTACGCAAGTCTATTTAAGAGCATAGAGGGTCAAAGTTAAAAAGGAGCTAAATAAGCTCCTTTTTTATTATAAAAATTCCTAAAATGAGCTGGGTGTTTTATTAAATGAGTAGGCCGTGGTCGAAGATGTATAAGGAAATCGTCTTTTTGTTTTTCTCTTCCTAATTTTATGACTTAATAAATATCATATGGTAAAAAACCAGAAAGAAAAACAACAAGAGACTGAGCAGATGATGTATGGAGCTTGGCAAATTACAGAAGAAGGGGACGAGAACACTGTTTTCGATTATGCCCTACAGATTGATGAAAAAGAAACCCATTTTAAAGTTAAAAAAAATGGAGAAACCGTGACGGATGAGCGTTTTGCTACGACTGGTTTACATGGATGACTGATAAGTATCTTCATTATATGGATACTCATCGATATTTTATTGAAAGAGCAAATAAGGACGAGATTGTTTTTGGAGTGTTAAAAACTCTTGGAACATTCGATGGTAATTATGAGTTTTATTTAAGATTAGATAGAGCAGCGTAAGCTCTAAATTAATGATAAAGGGGTCGAAAGACCCCTTTTTTTGTTTTTAAAAAGTACCCCAGAGAAGATTCAATTCAACATTAGGTTTTCCATCATATAATTCATCAAATCCGTGTTCGAATAAAAACGTATGAAGGTATATGTTGTTAGATGTCCTGACGTAAAAATAGTTTTCATCATCAAAAAGGCTAGTTGTATTCAACATATTACCTTCAATAAACTTTTTTTGCAAATGGTTTTTCATTTGCGTCATTGAATGACTACTGACAGGATACTTATCGCTTTTATACCACCACTCCATAGCTATTTTTTTAATAAATTATACTTCGTTAATTTCCTTAACTGCACCAAGTGGGAAAACTTTAGAATGACTTACTTTTTTGTCATCAAACCACTCACATATTAAGTCTCCATCTTTATGACCTGTATGTTTGTAAGCGAAATCCGCAAGATTGCTGTTGTCTTCATCACCAACTATTCTGATTACTGTCATTTTAGGTCCACCTGATTTCAGTTGAACTACACTGTATTTTTCTATTGCCATGGGTCTAGTTATTTTTCTTTGCACCTTTGAGTGCAAGGGTGTCGGTTAATTGGTTTTTAAACATATTCACATAATGTTCTCCTAGTTCCTTTCTGGTTTTAGATGTATCCATTTTTGATAAAATCTCTATTCCAAGACTTAATATTGTTTTCAAGTAAGCCTCGTTAATAATTGAGGATGCAATTAGCGAACCATCCATTGAGGTTCTGTCGAAATCCATATCTTTTATAGTTTCGTGGATTTTTAATTCAAATTCATTTTCTGCCATAAATTTTTTTAATAAAGTTACAACAAAATATAAGGTGTCACAATCTTTTTCCCTTGGAGGGATATTTATAAAAAACAGAAGTTTATGAATGATTATCCTTTACAATATGGTCAAAAAATGGTAGTCAGGTCCAATAGCTTTGGGCTGTATGAGCAATATGCTCACCGTTTAGTTTGCTTAAAAGAAGTCGTTTCCACAAAAGAGGGAATCATTGCTCATTGTTGGTACGTTGAAAACCATCAACCAGTTGATATTTCCATTCCTTTATTTTTATTATGGCGAATCGCAGATGAGGAAGATTTGTTAGAGATACACGAAAATTTCATTCACTCAAAGAATCTCCAACGACCTAAATAAGGTACATGTCTGTCAGTTTTGGTGGAGGGTCTAGAGTTAATTGTGATAATAAAAAACTTCCTGTGTGATTTGTGTTAACCAATTCATTATTCACCATTTTTTGTCTAGACCAAATGCAAAAGCCATACTCAAGTCCATTATCTGTGTATGTGTGCTCTAATAGCATTGCAATATGTTTTTTTTCACCGATTAAAAATACAGTGTCGCCAGCCTTTGGTCCTCTTTGTTTCTTTTTCGTAGGTTTCTTAGCCATTATACTAAGATAGGCATTTAACTATTTCCAATAGCTCTTGGCCGATTTCTTTTGAAAATCGGCAAAAGTGTTCCCCTTAAAACACACTACATTATTTTTTCGAATGCTATATCTGTATTGTAAAATTTATAAAATCCATTTCTAATATATTCACATGATACATTAATAAATTGAGCTTGAAAGTCTCCAAGTCTAGCGTTCAATCTTAGCGTAGGAACGTGTTCTTTCAATGAGATTACCATTCCACGAAATATATTGTTAGCTAAGGCTGCTGCAATTATAAAAACGGTGTTCTCATTCATATTCATGAACGGTGGTAATCTCCACGCAAAATCATTCTTCATGAATGAAAATTTTCTTTCTGCGTTGCCACGTTTATTATAAGCTGTAATAAGTTCTTCAGTTGATTTTACATGGTCATTTGTAATAAAAAACTTGTATTCATAACCCTCAATTTCTTTGCAGTTAGCATCTGTATATGACTTCCCTTGGTCTTTTAACAGTTTTTTATCTGAAAGTTTTTTAAGCTTTTTGTCCACTAAAACCCTTCTATCATATTCACTCTTATTTAGCTTATTTAAAGTTTCTTTAGTAGGAATTCGCATAACAACAAGTCTCCATGTTGGCGATAAACGCCTTTCAGCTGGTATATCATGCATTTTATATGGTATGTCAGCAACTTCACACTTCCAATTAAAATTAGCTGTATTGATTTCACTCTCCCTCCAGTCTTTCCATTCAACAAGTTTCTTCCTAAAATCCTTCCATTTATTTTGAAATGGGAATCTAACAAGGAATTTGATACCTTTTGATTCTAGCATTTCAAAAGTTTCCTTATTATATCCAGCGGCATCGCTGACAATAAGCCCCACTTTAATGTTAGATTCATTAAGTATTGTAAGGCAATCCTGTATACAGTGTAGCAGCCTAAATCTTGCTCCAGCGTCTCCATTACGCATACTGATATATACAGGTAAATCTCCTATTAAACAAACCATGGGGTTAAAACCAACTCTAGCATAATCTGAATTGCCACTCCTTTCTTTTTTACGAATCGCTCCTCTACATTCTGTAGGAATAAATGTGGCATCAATATCTAGGGTATATGAAGGCCCTTCGTTTAGCGCACCAGCACTTTTGGTAGCCTTAACAAGCATTCGATTTAAATCATAATTATCATCATAATCGGTAAATCTAATTACAGCTTCTTTATCGCTAGAAATATTTTTTTCAGTTTTGACTTCAGTAGCGAGTTTTTTCATCACTCTTCCCAAAGTATCATGACTAGGAATTTTCAAATCAGGAATAATATTTAAGCTCTTTTTAAATTTAGTAATATGGTCCAACCTAGTCCCCCCACATAATGCTGTCAGCACCCATGAAATAAATATATCGTCGTAACCATACTTAGATTGTTTCTTACGAGTTCCAAGAGTGGAGCGAATGACTTGTGGTATCCCATATTCTTTAATTTTCTTAAGAATTGGAACAACACCGCCATGCGGAGATATTTTTTTATTTGACCTTACTGCCTTCACTTACTTCTTTTATATACAAACTCGATAATATTATTAGCGTAATCAGAGGGCTTACTCGTATCAGTTAATTTTGTTCCTCCGTATCGAATGGTGTCTTGTAACCCATCAAGGTCAAAAAGGTGAACAAATTCCTCTGGTGTTAATCCAAACCATTCCATACAGGCTCTAACTGATGTCATATCCTCAAATGTTTTCAGTTCCCAGTTCCATGTGAACTTATTGAAGTACCATTCATCGGATAGTTCAGCGAGAACACTGAAAATGGCAGCGTTATGTCTTATATCAAAAAATATTTTAGTCTTATGTGGCCATTCAAATAGAATTTCATGAATGAATGGCTCAGTTTCTTCAGCAGTTTTAAGCTTTTCTGCGAAGGCTAATAACCGATGGTTATATATCATTAATGGGTCCATGATTTTTAATGTGTTTAGTTTATACCTGGTATTTTTACAACTATACGGCATTGGAAATAAAACTTCAAGTTGAAGTTGTCGGGGATTTTCGGTAGTAAGAAGTGGAAGGAAACCCCACATTTCCTTCTCACTTCACCATTTCCATACTATCAACCTAGCACGTATTGATAATACAGAGTGTCTTAATTATTTGTATTGTGTTACATCAAAGTCGATAGCTTTGAGTTCAGACCCAGCTATTCCTTTAACGGAACCGTAGAATTCCATTGAGCTGGAAAGTATTTGTTCCATCATATGTTCTCGTTCCTTCCACATCTTTTGCATCTTGGTCTTCTCGCTTTGATGTGATTCCTGAATAGTTTTGAACCCAGACAGAATTGATTCGAATACATTTTTGAATTCTTCGCTGGTAAGATATTTATATAGTGATGCCATCTTAGAGTCCTTACCCTTTTGGGTAACTAAAACAGATTGTACCTTTAACAGGCCATAGCGAAGAACTAGGGATAATTCCTTTACGTCATTAAAGCCACATACCCACACTCCGTCAACAATACCGTATTTTTCAATCCCTTTTGGGAATGCATGTGTAACTAGTACCAGAATATCAGCTTTCGTTTTTAAGTTATCCTGCTTTAGCTTTGGTATCCAATCATTGGACCACGTCTTAGTGCGCTTTGATTCATAATAGATTTTACCACACTCAGTTCCGTTCTGCATTTTAATCACATGAAGTATGTCAGCAGCATTCGCTCCTTTCTTTGATTGTGTAATCTTATCGGTGGGATGGAAGGAGGATAACATTTCGAGAATACCTAGTTCTTGTACCTCGCCTTGCAGTTGCATAGAACCTTGCTCAGCCTTACGCTTGGCATCATCAAGCTTTAGTTTCATATCCTCAATGATTTTTTCTTTTTCTTTCAGCTTTAGATATGCCTCCTTCTGGGCTTGAACCTTGATTTCTACACGGGCCGAATTTAATTTCTCATTAAGCTCCCGTTCCTTTTCAACTAGAATTTTGGTTTCAACTTCTTTAAAATCTCGCTTAAGTGTTTCCAGTTGAGTCTTAGTTTTATTAAGCTCTTTTAATTCTGATGATTTTTTATCCAGCTGTTCATTCA
>JAOQAF010000165.1 GCA_025963735.1 Bacteroidota bacterium | reverse complement strand
GCAGTTGCTGACTTTGGCGACTACAAAGGTCATAACAAAGCTTTAGCTCAATTATTAGCCGGTACTCCTGCTTCTGTGAAAGAAACAATTGATGCAAGTAATGAAAAAGATATGGCTTATAGCTTTTATTTAAAAGCAGTTGCCGCAGCTCGCAGTGGTAATAATGCTGAGGTAATAAGCAATTTAAAAACAGCAATTGAAAAAGACGCTGCTTTAAAGGCTTGGGCTAAGGATGACGCTGAGTTCATTAAATTACGTGGTGATTCAGGGTTTACTGCAATCGTTAATTAATTTATAAAAAATATAATTATTAAAGCCCCAGCGAAAGTTGGGGCTTTTTTTTTGAAGAAAACAATTGCCATGTTCCGATATTACTATTGCCTTTCTCTTTACAATCATTATCTTTAATTATCATGAATAAAATTTTAGTAATTGCTGCATTTTTTATCAGCTCCATCTGCTTCTCGCAAAAAATTGAAGACGGAAGTTACAGAACTCTTGGTTATATAAATGAGAATGGTAAAATAGAGGACGCCTCTTACAGAACCCTTGGTTATATTAATACGAACGGCAAGGTGGAAGATGCTTCTTACCGCACTCTTGGATACATAAATGATAATGGTAAAATTGAAGATGCTTCTTATCGCACCTTGGGTTATTTCAACACAAACGGTAAAGTTGAAGATGCTTCATACCGTACTCTTGGATACGTAAAAGATGGTAAAATGGAAGATGCCTCTTACCGAACGCTTGGTTATTATCCTAAAAATGTTTCTGATAAAAAGGCTGCAGCCGCCATGTTCTTTTTCTTTTTTGCGAAATAAAATTTCTTGCTCTGTTAAAAGAAGACGTTTGTGCTTATACGAACAATTTAAAGTTACGATTTCATGATCGTTTCCACCAGTTGTTTTACTTCTTCAATAGGATTGTAAACACCGAAAGAAAACCGGAAAGAATTTTTTATCTCTTCATCTGATAAACCCATCGCTTTTAAAACGTGCGAAGGCTCAGGGTTTCCGCTAGAGCAAGCTGAGCCGCTTGAAAAAGCGAATTTGTTCAATAAAGAAGAAAGATTGATGTGTGCAGGAAAAGTGACGTTGCTGGTGTTATACAAACGTGAGCGCGTAGAGCCATTAATTCTTAATCCGTCAATATCAAGCAATTGATGCTCAAAATAATTTTTGAGTTTTGAAATATGCGCGCTAGTGTCCCAATAATTTTTAGAAAAGATTTCGGCTGCTTTTCCGAATCCCGCAATTAACGGTACGTTGAGAGTGCCGGAGCGTTTGTGGTTTTGATGACCGCCACCATGAATTTGTTCAATTAAATTAATCCGTGGATTTTTCCGACGTACGTACAAAGCTCCAATACCTTTAGGTCCGTACATTTTATGCGCGCTAAAAGCCATGCAGTGTATTCCTTTCTCCATTACATCGCAGCGCTCTTTTCCAACAAACTGCGTGGCATCACTGAAAAATATAAGAGAATGTTCATTGCAAACTTCCGCAATCTTCTCAATAGGCTTAATAACGCCTGTTTCGTTATTTGCTGCCATTATGCTTACTATTATTGTAGTTGGTTTTATCGCCTTTTTTAGTTCAGAAATATCAATCAATCCTTCACGGTTAACCTCAAGGTAAGTAATGTCGGCCCCTTGTTCTCCTAAGTAAGCGCAGGTATCAAGTACCGCTTTATGTTCTGTTTTACAAGTAATGATATGATTGCCTTTTGATTTATAGGCTTCAAAAATTCCTTTAAGGGCCAGGTTTACGGCCTCAGTGGCGCCGGAGGTAAAGATAATTTCCGATGGCTCGCAATTTATTAATGTTGCCAGTTGCGAGGTTGCAGTTTCAACGGCGGCCTGCGCCACCCAGCCCAATGCGTGAAGACGGCTTGCAGCGTTACCATAGTTTTCGGTAAAGTATGGCAACATGGTTTTTACAACATCTTCATTAACACGCGTTGTAGCGTTGTTATCAAAGTATATTAAGTTGTTTATCATCCGCTATTCTGCTAAATTTGCGTATTGTTGGTTAAAGGTATAAATAAACATTATCTGCTGCTCCATTTTATTGTTTTTATTTGGGGGTTTTCGCCGGTTCTCGGTCGTTTTATTACAGCTGATACATGGCAATTGGTATGGTTCCGAATTTTAATTACGGTGTTTGTAATGTTTTTTTATTTAAAAATAACAAAGCAAAACTTAATAGTAGGCGGAAAAGATCTTTTAAAGCTTGCAGGAATTGGTCTGATTATTCTTATTCACTGGCTTGCGTTTTACGGTGCTATAAAGGTATCTAACATTAGTGTTACCATGGTGGCTTTTAGTACAGGAACTCTGTTTAGCTCCATTATTGAACCCATACTGTATAAACGTAAAATAAGACCCTACGAAATACTTATAGGACTTATTATTATCGGGGCAATTGGTTTAATATTTTCTATTGAAACCAAATTCTGGCTTGGTATTGTGTTAGGTATATTCGCGGCCCTTACATCTTCCTTATTTGGGGTAATGAATGGTTTAATGGTTAAGCGTGTAAGCTCGGGCGCAATTAGTTTTTATGAGCTAAGCGCCGCATTATTTGGACTAACCGTTATCCTTGCCTGTAAAGGAAGTTTTACCTGCGCTTTTTTCGATCTTGATCAACATTCCATAATTGGTTTATTGCTCCTCAGTCTTGTATGCACGGTATTTCCCTTCCTGGCTTCGGTCAACCTGGCAAAGTATATTAGTCCGTATACAATCGTACTTACCGTTAACCTTGAAACGGTTTATGGCATTATCTGGGCCATTTTATTTTTTAAAGAAAACAATGAAGTAAAGCCCACTTTTTATCTAGGAGTTCTTATTATCCTCCTGGCTGTATTTTTAAATTCGTATTTAAGAAATGTAACCGAAAGGAAATTAACCGCATCAAAAAATTAAAATGCAGGCAATGAAAATTTTAATTGTAAGGTTTAGTTCCATAGGAGACATTATACTCACTACACCGGTTATCCGATGTTTGAAAATGCAGATGCAAGGCGTGGAGATACACTTTGTTACAAAAGAAGTTTTTAAGGAAACCGTTATAAACAATCCGTATTTAAGCAAAGTTCATTTATTTAAGAGCGATGTGAGCGAAATTTATAATGAACTGAAAAAAGAAAAATTCGACCTTGTTATCGATCTACACAAAAACTTAAGGAGCCTGCGTTTAAAATGGTTTTTAAAAACAAAAAGTATTTCTTTTGATAAACTGAATTTTCAAAAATTCCTCACAGTCAGATTTAAAATTAAAAAGGCATTACCCCAAAAACATATTGTAGAGCGTTATCTTGAAACCTTGACGCTTCTTGGAATTAAAGATGACGGAAAAGGCTTGGATTATTTTTTAAGTATTAATGATTTTGTTGATGTAAAAACCCTTTACCTTAAAAATGCAGTTACTAATTTTGCTGTTCTGGTTGCCGGCGGATCTTATTTTACCAAACAAATACCACTGAACAAATTAATTGAGATTTGCGAACGCGTTCAAACTCCTTTAATTATTTTAGGAGGCAATACCGATAAATTTATTGGCGATGAATTAAAAAAGCAATTCCCTGCTATCATCAATCTTTGTGGTGCATTAACTCTTAATCAAAGCGCTTCGGTTATTAAACAAGCCAGTCTGATAATTACGTCTGATACCGGTTTAATGCATATGGCAGCGGCTTTCAATAAAAAAATAATATCCGTGTGGGGAAATACAATTCCTGAATTTGGAATGAGCCCATATAAACCACATCCTGATAATCAAATGATGGAAGTGGAAAATTTACCCTGCCGGCCCTGTTCCAAACTTGGGTATAATAAATGTCCGAGAGGACACTTTAAATGCATGAATGAGATTGATGTGAGTGCAATGAAGTTATAAAACTTTAAAGAGGCTTCGACTGATTGGATGATTCGATTAAGTTTATTCTGAAAGCAGACGATAGCCGTCACTCTGAGCGGAGTCGAAGAGTGAGCGGAGTCGAAGAGTGAGCGGAGTCGAAGAGTGAGCGGGTTTAAGCATAACATAAGTCGGAGGCTCTTGAAGTCATTTTACATTTAGCACCCGTGCCCTCATTACGATCACGAATTTTGCTAATATCAGCGGTATCGGCGAGCTATAACCATAAACATTTTTATTACATTTGCGTATGATTAGCGCTGAAAAAATTCTCTTTACTGTGGTTCAAAAAGCCTTGCAGGAACTATACACTTTAAAATCTGATAACATTACTTTTCAAAAAACACGAAAAGAATTTGAGGGTGATTTAACTCTGGTAACTTTCCCTTTTATTAAAGAAACAAAAAAGTCGCCCGAACAAGTAGGGCAAGCAATTGGCGAATATTTAAAACAAAATGAAAAGCAGGTTTCAGATTTTAATGTAGTAAAAGGGTTTTTAAATATTACTTTATCGAATGAGTTTTGGCTTAATTATTTTAATTCAATAAAAGATTCTGAATCCATTGGGTTTAAAGTTCCTGAAAGCAGTGGGCGAACCGTTATGCTTGAATACGCTTCTCCAAACACAAACAAGCCTCTACATCTTGGTCATATAAGAAATTTATTATTGGGTTATTCGGTTTCTAATATTCTTAAAGCAAACGGACATAAAGTAATAAAAGTAAGTATTGTAAACGACCGTGGAATTCATATTTGCAAAAGCATGCTCGCCTGGAAAAAGTGGGGCAATGGCGAGACTCCTCAAAGTTCGGGAATGAAAGGTGATCATCTGGTAGGAAAATATTACGTGATCTTTGATAAGGAATATAAAAAAGAAGTTGAAGAATTAGTTGGCGCAGGTAAAAAGAAGGAGGATGCTGAAAAAATTTCATTATTAATGATGGAGTGTCAGGATATGTTATTAAAATGGGAAGCGGGCGATAAGGCCACGGTTGATCTCTGGAAAATGATGAACAGCTGGGTTTACGAAGGCTTCGCTGTGACTTATAAAACAGTTGGAGTTGATTTTGATAAAACCTATTACGAAAGCAACACTTATCTGCTGGGGAAAGAATTAATAAAAGAAGGACTTGAAAAAAATGTTTTCTATAAAAAAGAAAACGGAAGCGTGGCAATTGATCTTTCTGCTGAAGGGCTTGATGAAAAAATTGTGTTGCGCAGCGATGGTACCAGCGTATATATAACACAGGATATTGGTACAGCCATAGAACGTTTTAAAGAATTTCCTGATCTTAAACAAATGATATATACTGTTGGTAACGAGCAGGATTATCATTTTAAGGTATTATTTAAAATACTTGAGAAGCTGGGTTATAGCTGGGCTAAAGAATGTTACCATTTAAGTTATGGTATGGTGGAACTTCCTGAAGGTAAAATGAAAAGCCGCGAAGGAACTGTAGTAGATGCCGATGACCTTTTAAAAGAAATGTTTGATACTGCCGAAGCAACAACCAAAGAGCTTGGAAAAGTGGATGAGTTTTCGGAAACCGAATTAAAAGACCTTTATTATTTGATCGGCTCGGGTGCATTAAAATATTTTATGCTCAAGGTAGATCCAAAAAAGAAAATGTTGTTTGATCCGAAAGAGAGTATTGATTTTAACGGGCATACCGGTCCGTTTATTCAATACACGCATGCACGAATAAAATCTGTTCTTCGAAAAGCTGACTTTGATTATACAAAAAGTATAGAGGCGGCTTCCTTTGAACCCGCTGAAAAAGAGATTCTCAGATGGATCTATGATTTTGAATCTGTTATTGAAGAAAGCGGCAAAAGTCTTAGTCCTTCACTCGTTGCCAATTATGTTTACGAACTAACAAAATCTTACAACAGGTTTTATCACGAGCTTCCAATTATGAAAGAAGAGAACAAGGAAGTGAAAATGTTAAGGCTCCAGCTTTCAAAAGCATGCGGACAAACTATTTCAAATGCCATGAATCTCTTAGGAATTAAAGTGCCGGAAAAAATGTAACCAGAATAATTGAAATGAGCCGCAGATTTCGCTGATTTCACAGATGGTGAGGCCGGAAATTAATTCCTTTAATCATTATCTGCCGTTTATTTCAGATCTGCGCTACTTGTGAAATCTGTGGCAAAACTTAATTAATAAAATGAAATTCTTCTCCGACTTTTTTAAAGCCATAGTCAATTGTTTCAAGGCATTTAATGTTTTGTTTGAAAAAGGTTTATGGCCGTATATGTTTATTCCTTTGCTTCTCTGGATAATATTATGGGCCGGAAGTATGTACGGTTTGTTTATATTGGCGGGCGGAATTTCAGACTGGCTGAGTAAATATATTAATGCGGAGTCTATTCCTGAATACGGCCACTGGCTCTCGTGGGCAAGACCTTATCTTGTTGCAAAAATTTCTTTTCTTATTGGTATTGTCCTTAAAATTATTTTCTGGTTTTTAAGCGGAACATTTGTAAAATATATTTTGTTAATGGTTTTATCTCCCGTGTTTTCGTTACTTTCTGAAAGTACTGAAGAAAAATTAACCGGTAATCAATTTCCTTTTTCTTTTCTTCAGTTAATCAAAGATATTTTCCGAGGCATTGCCATCAGTTTAAGAAACATGATTCTTGAATATTTTTTTATGTTCGCTTGTTTTCTTTTAACGCTTATATTTCCTCCGGCCGCAATTATTGTAACGCCTTTCCTTTTGTTTTTAGGATGGTATTACGTTGGCTTTACTTTGCTCGATTATAACAGCGAACGTCATAAATTTGGCATGAACCAAAGCACGCGTTTTATTAAACAAAACCGTGGGTATGCCTGTGGCGTTGGCTTTGTTTATAGTTTTTTTATGGCGTTGCCTTTTGTGGCTGGAAGTATTATAGGCATGATGTTCGGGCCCGCTCTGGCCATAATTGGCGGCACCATCAGTTTTTTGGAGATCCGGAAAAACAATTTGCCCATTCAAAATAAACCATAAAAAACCCCTTCCGTTTCTCCGGAAAGGGTTCTATTAAATTTTATATTGAGATTACTCTCCTTTTTTTGCCATCTGTGGTTGCATTTTTAATTCATTCACTACGTTACTTGCTTCATAGATGTATAAATCTTTCGAAATGTTTTTGGCCCACCGGGTTTCTCTTCCCAGTTTGGTGGTATCGTTACCATAACGTAATTTATCTTCATCAAGCAAGGACACCGTAAAGCCCTTTATTTCTTTTTTAAGATCTTCGTATTTCTTGTTCTGATCGCGGTAACCTTTTATTTCAGCCCTGAACTTTTCAAGGTTCAAAGCATATTTTGTATCGTCTTTCTTGGATTTAATTTCTTTCGATTGCTGTTCTACTAATGCAAATTGAGGGCTTTTCTTTACGCGGGCCTGACTGCTTTTTATTACAGCCGGATAGTTAATGGAGTTAAACTCGGTATAGTCGGCCTTGTTAATTTCATCCCATGCCATTGGATAATCCAGTTCTTTTTCTCCCAAATCAAGCATGGCATAAGGATCGGGCAGAAGAACATCCGGTACCACTCCCTTTAACTGTGTGGCTCCCCCGTTAATCCGGTAAAATTTCTGATGCGTAATTTTAACCTGGCCAACAGGTTTTATTGTATCAAACTGAGGTAATAAATAATTATCCAGATCAAAGAACGATTGAACAGTACCCTTGCCAAAGCTTGGGGTTCCTACAATAACACCGCGTTTATAATCCTGTATGGCGGCCGCTAAAATTTCGCTCGCGCTGGCGCTGTTATGATTAACCATTATGGCAAGAGGTCCATCCCACGCAACATCAGGGTTTTTATCTTCCATAACGGTTCGCATATTGTTTCTGCTTTTAACCTGAACAACCGGTCCTTTTGGAAAAAATAATCCTGCCATTTCTATTACCTCCTGTAACGATCCACCGCCGTTATCGCGAAGGTCAATAATCATACTTTTTGCACCTTGTTTTTTTAATTTTTCAATTTCTTTACGTACATCGTTGGAGCAATGACGGGCGCCGTTACGCGTAAAATCAGTATAAAAAGTTGGCAGATAAATATAACCTACCTTGGTTTTATTATCCAGAATGGCGCTTTTGGCAAAGGTTTCTTCCATTTCAATAATGTCGCGCACAATCGGAATTACTTTTAAAGAGCCATCGCCTTTTTTAACCGTTAGTCTTACTTCAGTTCCTTTTTTACCTTTAATCAGTTCAATGGCTTCATCCATTTCCATATTGGTAACATCCACGGGTTCGTTGGTACCCTGACCCACTTTTAAGATATCATCCCCCGCCTTAAGCTCGCCCTGCTTAAAACTCGGGCTTCCCACAATAATTTCACTCACTCTCAACAAACCGTCCTTCTGCATAAGTCGCGCGCCAATGCCTTCGAACTGGCCGCTCATAGCCTGGTCAAATTTCTTTTTTTCTTTTGGGGCAAAGTATTCTGTATGCGGATCATAAACTCCCGCAATGGCATTTGCAAATTGCGAAAAACGGTCTCGCGCCGAAATTTTATTTAAAAATTTAAAAAGATCCTGATTGTTTTTTAAAGTTTTACGCCTTGCATCCACTTCAATAGAATCAAACGTTCGCACTTTAAAAACAGTATCCTTTTTTTCAAGCGCTTTTTCCTGCTTGTCCAAAGCTTCATCAATGCGGGATAAAACCTGGTACTTCAACATTTTCTGCCATTCTTTTTTAAGTTCAGCCTCATTTTTGGCAAATGTTGTTTTTTCGCCGTCGGTTTCATACTCTTCATTTGTTGTATAATCCAATGGTGCTGCTAACATATCCTTTGCCCAGCCTTCTTTTTCTTTAATACGTTTCGTAATTATTTCAACTGATTTTTTGTAAAAATCATGACGCTGATTTTGAACCTGATCATCTATATCGCGCCTGTATTTGGAAAGAACATCAATGTCTTCCTGAAGTAAAAATTTTTTGCCGTTATCCAGGCGTTTCATATAAAGGTCATAGACTTTTTCGCTGAAACTATCATCTAATTTTATTGGATTGTAATGATTGGCCCCCAGGCTTCCTAACAGCAGTTCAAAAATAACATCGTTTTTATCAAACACATATTTTACCGCGGTAAAAGAAGAAAGAGTAATAGCGCTGCCTATTAAAAAGGATTTAACGCTTAAACGGGAAAGAATTTTTCGCATACATACAAATTTAATTTTTAAAACACACATTTCATATCCACCCATCACAAATACTGCCACAAGGCCTTAAAACTTGTTTAAATTTTGTTAAAAGGAAACTGTTTAAGAAGTATATATTTATCTCCATTAAAAATAAGCCATGATAGATTTTTCGAGAGCAGAACTAACGCATTTTGTTATACATTATGTAGGAAATAAAGGTTTGGGTGAAGAGCTTACTTTGAGCGATAAAGAAGTAAAATTTAAAGATGATTTTGTGAAAGAGACCATCCTTCGTTATTTTCTTTCGCCATTTAAAACAGATATTTATCATCAGTTTAAAGGTAAAGTTGACGTTTCGTTGAATAGTGTTGCAAACGTGTGTGAAGACATTTTTACTTCGCGAAATAATTTTATTAAACAATCTGCACTTGCAGCTGAGCATTTATATAACCAAAGCATGCATCCAAAAGTAAAAGGCGGGGAATTTTATACCTGTTATTTCAGAGATGCAGTGGTAGACGGCGAATTATGTGACGCCATAGGATTTTTTAAAACCGAAAATAAAGAAAGTTATCTTAAGGTATATCAGCATGTGGATGAATTTGATGTGGATTGTGATAACGGTATTAACATTAATAAACTGGATAAAGGCTGCCTGGTTTTTAATACCGAAAAGAAAAAAGGGTATAAGATAAGCATTGTAGATACCAATAACCGCAATGCCGAAATTGCTCTTTACTGGGAAGAAGATTTTTTGAACGCTACCATTAAACCCAACGGTTACTATCATACTAAAAATTTTATAGATGCTTCACGAGGGTTTTGTGAGGAAGTATTAACGGAAGCCAATAATGTACAGAAACAGGATCAGATGATGATGCTGAACAAAAGCACCGGTTATTTTAAAGAGAAAGATAAATTTAACCTAAAGGATTTTGAAAAAGATGTTTTGGTGGAACCTGAATTAATAACCGCTTTTAAAGATTACCGCACTGATTTTAATAAACGGCTTGATTTAACCGCCATTGATGAGTTTGATGTATCGCAAACAGCCGTAAAAAAGAATCAGAAGTACATGAAAAGCATTGTGAAACTGGATAAGAATTTTCACGTTTATATTCATGGCCGGCATGATTATGTAGAAAAAGGTTATGACGATGAAAAGGGGTTAAAGTTTATGAAACTTTATTACGTTAACGAGGAATAGTTTATATTTTTTCTGCTATTTTTTTTAAGGCCTTTTTTTTGGGCTTTCTGCGGCAACGCTCCCCCCTATAACCATGGGCTTCGTGGTGCTTTCCGCAAATGCTTTTCATTCGCTTTCACAAAAAACTAAAAACGGAAGCAATCGTTAACGCGCCCCCGAATTTTAAAACCCCTCATTGCGAAGCTCACAAGTTGTCGCCATGGCGTGAAGCGATCTCTTTAACCAAAATCCTGTGTGTCAAACTCGTTTTTGCGAGCCTTTTCGCGAAGCAATCTTTTTCACCAAGTCTAAAAAGAAAGATCGCTTCGGGTAAAAAACCCCCGCGAACACGTTACAAGGAACTCGTTTTTGCGAGCCTTTTCGCGAAGCAATCCCCTTCACTAAGCCTAAATAGAAGATCGCTTCGGGTGAAAAACCCCCGCGAACACATTACAAGGAACCCGTCTTTGCGAGCCTTTTCGCGAAGCAATCTCCTTCACGAAGCCTACAAAGAAAGATCGCTCCGGGTAAAAAACCCCCGCGAAGAAGGTAATAGTGTTCGCCCGTCAGGCACAATCTTTGCTTGTAAATTTTTATGAATTACGAGGTTATTCTATCACTCATCTCTCTGATAGCACTTGAAAATGTACTCGATATTGATAATGAAATTTTTATTACTCTGATAACCGACAAGTTAACCGGATCAAGAAGGAAGCTTGCCAGAATCAGCGGTGTTATTATGGCTGCTGCTTTCAGAATAGGACTTTTATTCCTGATCACTTTATTTTTAGGGACCGAAACAGATTTGTTTGTGGTGCAGGATCATACTATCACTATTAAAGGCCTCATATTAATTTGCGGCGGCTTATTTCTTATTTTTTCAAGTACAAGAGAAATTTACCGCAAGATGGAATTTAAAAAAACTCAAAAAGTTGAGAACACAAGTACTGTTTCTTTTTATAAAGTTCTTTTTCAGATATTGGTAATGAATCTTGTGTTTTCTATGGAGGCTATTATTACTGCCGTAGGGGTTGCACAGGAAACCTGGGTAATGTACGCCGGTGTTCTCATAGGTGTTATTCTTATGTTGTCTGCTTCTGCAAATATAAGCAGGTTTTTATCTGCGCACCCTTCACTAAAAGTATTAGCGTTTTGCTTTTTGTTCATTATTGGTTTTACCCTTATATGTGAAGGAATGGGTGTGGAAATTCCAAAAGGGTTTATTTATTTTACTATGCTCTTCACTGTATCGCTTGATTTTATTTACATGAAGCTTAACAATAAAAAAATAAAGCCTGCCTCTAAATCATAAGACACAAGGCAATTATGTATTTTTAAGCTTCTTCCTCGCTTAAAAAGCTTATCTTCGATACTTATTATAGAACCAATACTTTTGACATTCGACGATTTTAAATTAGATGAGTCCTTAATGGAAGGACTTTACAGCATGGGTTACAAACAACCCACTCCTATTCAGGAACAGGCTATTCCGGTACTTCTGGATAACAAAGATCTTATTGCCTGCGCGCAAACCGGAACAGGAAAAACAGCGGCTTACCTGCTTCCAATTATTCACCATATTTTAAAAGCTCCAACAAGGCATTTAAATACCCTTATCATTGCACCAACGCGTGAACTGGTATTGCAGATCGATCAGCAGATTGACGGCATGGGTTATTTTTGTTCAGTTGGATCAATTGCCATTTACGGCGGAAATGACGGTATTACCTGGGAAAAGCAACGTCACGCTCTTGAAGAAGGGGTAGATATTGTATGCGCCACACCGGGACGTTTGATAGCTTTGTTGCAATCCGGAAAAATGAATTTCGAGCATCTTCAGCATTTAGTGCTGGATGAAGCGGATCGCATGATGGACATGGGTTTTATTGATGATCTTAAAACCATTATCAATTACCTTCCAAAGAATCGCCAAACCATTATGTTTTCGGCAACCATGCCTCCTAAAATTCGCGCGCTTGCTCAGGAAATTTCAAACAATCCGGAGCAAATCAATATTGCCATAAGCAAACCCGCTGCCGGAATTGTGCAACAGGCTTACGTTGTGCATGATCATCAGAAGGAAGCGCTGATCAAACAAATTTTAAAAAATGACGATTATCAGTCTGTTATTATTTTTTCTTCTACAAAAGAAAATGTAAAAGCGCTTGAAAAAGTTTTGCGCAATACCGACGGTTCGGTTAAGGCGTTCTCTTCCGATCTTGAGCAATCGGAGCGTGAAGAGATCATGCGCGATTTTAAAGGAAAACGTTTAC
>JAOQAF010000158.1 GCA_025963735.1 Bacteroidota bacterium | reverse complement strand
TTAAACTGGGTTTCATAACCATCTCTTGTTAAGGCATTAACGCACGAACTAAGTGTTTTCATTTCTTGTTTTTCACTTGTTTCGTTATTTTCTGTTTTCTTTTCCATAAAATTTGTATTAGGTATCTATTCTACCTATAAAATATTGCTGCCAAGTATTTGAGGCATTTACACCCCAAATTATTTTTTTGGCAAGGGTTCTTTTGCAGGAGGCGCATTTTTTATTCCTATGGCAGGTAATATTCCGCTTTGAAGAGTTTTCCAGGTATAATAAAATAAAAATTTATAGGGATATCGTTCATACCCAATATCCGATATTAAAGGCGGCTCACCCTTCTTTGGATTTTGATCATTTATAACAAATTCGTTTGCCAGGTACGACATGATCTTCTTTTTCAGATTTTGCTTTTTGTCATCTTTATTAAGGAGCTCAACTTTTAAATCGTGATATAAAAATTTCATAGTTCCTTTGGAGCGCTGATCGTTTGCATGAAAGGCAAAAGACATGGTATCTATCCGGCCGCTTTTAATGGAAACAGAAATGGTATTCTCCAGCATATCATTTAAATCTGTCATTGACATATTGGTTAATTTACCCGAACAGTCAAACACCTCTGTTGCGGTATTTAACGGGAATACATATTTAACGGCAATATGCGCTTTGTTCATAAATGAAGCATTCAGGTGCATAACCATATGGCTGTTATTGGTAAATGAAGCCGTATCATTTTGCACACCGGTAATTAAACCTTTTATATGATTGAAACTGATTTTCCCGGGCTGTTCCTTTTCTTTCGCCAGATGAGCGTATACAATGTTGGAGTTTACAACGTTTACAGTATCTATCATTACCACAAAAGGAATACTGCGCAAAACCTGTTGCATGGAGGGCTGACGCTTTGGCTTAAACTCAGCATTCACATCACGGTAAACATTTAAATTCATGGACTCAACTTCTAATTTTTTAGATATAAACCAGTTATGTTCAAGAAACAAATCAAGGTCCATATTACTGAAAGTAATACCCGACATGTTAAGTTTTACGCGGCTTATTTGTTTTCCTGCAGCTTTGCTAAACGTTGCTTTTGAAAAATTAGGCAACAATTCAAGCGAATCAACGGTTAATAATGAATCGGAATAGGAGGCGGTCATGTTCTTGCCTTTTATTGTATACAAACCCGTGGGCAGGCTATATGAGAATGTTTTCATACTCATGGAAATTTTATCAGCCAGAAAAAGCCGTCCCATGCTATCGACCCTGCTGTTAAACAGAAATTTTTCAATTGAAATATCATTATCATCCGAAAGCATTACTTCAACTGAATCATTGCCGGCTTTAAAGATTTTAAGTTTTGTATTGGTAACATTGATGTTTCTTATTGTAAGCTCAGTTAAATTTTTTGAAAGAATTTTATAAAGTGACAATCTTTTAGCAGCAGTATCCTTTCCTTTAACTAAGCGTTTAGCCTGATAAATATTAATGGATAAATCTTCAAAGTTTAACGAGGAGGCGGAAATTCTTTTATGTTTAATGTAAGTCCACACATCAATCCCGTCAACCGAAATACTCTTTGCAAGCACTTTATAGCGCGCAATGTGACATTCTTTACATTCAGTGGGAATGAATTCAATATTATCAAAAGCAATGGAACGATTAAAAAAACTTAAACCCGCCGATTCAATATTAAGCGTATATTGGCCCTTTGTTGCGCTGCTAACCTGTTCTTTCAGGTCGTTTGCCAACCGCTTATTGATATAGAAATTGACACCAACCTGCAGTAACAATAGAATCAGAATAAGACTTATAAGAACATATAATGAGATACGGGCAACTTTTTTTAATAACATATGGTAATACAATCTAAAAAAATGCCAACCCACATCCGCCTGAAATTTAAAATGTTAATGAAGAAAATCTGGCATCTGTTCAGGGATACTACCATTGCATTTAGTGACGACAATGCAATTAAGCTTAGCGCATCTCTGTCCTATTATACCATTTTTGCTCTGCCTCCCCTCTTAATGGTTATCATTGCCTTATGCGGCATTTTTTTTGGTCGGGATGCAGTGAGAGGGGAAATTTTTGGACAGATCAATAAATTTGTCGGAAACGACGCGGCACTTCAAATTCAGGATGTGATTAAAAACGTTAAACTGAAACATGATAATGTATTTGCGGCCACTGTTGGTGTGGTTACCTTGTTAATTGGCGCTTCGGGTGTGTTCGCAGAAATACAGGGATCAATTAACTACATCTGGGGGTTAAGGGCAAAACCTAAAAGAGGGCTATTTATGTTTATAAAAAACCGTTTAACTTCCTTTTCAATGATTGGGGTGTTAGGTTTTCTTTTTCTTGTAAGTCTAATTATAAACTCTTTAATGGATATATTACATGATAAGCTTACAAACCATTTTATGAGATGGTCCGTTGATATGTTCTATCTCTTCAACCTCCTGCTTGTCTACGCAGTAATAACTTCGCTATTCTGTATTATTTTTAAAACGTTACCTGATGGCAAGGTTGATCTGAAGGATACGCTTCTGGGTTCAGCTGTAACAGCATTTTTATTTATGTTGGGTAAGTTCGCTATAGGTTATTACCTGGGACATTCAAAACTGGCAACAACGTATGGTGCAGCCGGATCAATCATATTAATTCTGTTGTGGGTGTATTATTCCGCCATTATTTTATATTTCGGCGCCGAATTTACCAAAGTGTATATAAAAATGCATAAACGAAAAATTATTCCTAACCATTACGCTGTATTAATTGATAAACATATTGTTGAAATAGAACCGAAAATAGTTAATTTTAAGGATTAGGGGGAAAAGCCTCTACGGTTTTGTTTATAAATCATAAAATAAATCTCTGGCAGGATAATTTAAATACATCAAGTAACTAAAAAAACAAATATGGGAAATATACTTTATGTAATAGCTGTAATCCTTGTTATTGGATGGCTTGTAGGTTTCGTGGGATTCCACGCTGGTGGTTTAATCCACATTTTATTGGTAATTGCCGTTATCGCTGTTATCCTTCGACTTATCAGAGGGGATCGGGTATAATACAACGGGAACTTTAAACAAATGCCTTGAAAAATCAAGGCATTTGTTGTTTAAATATGATACAGAATATAACATTTATTTTAAAACGCTTCTTTAAAATTATTTTGTGGATAACAGGCAGTGTTATTCTACTGTTACTTTGCATTGCTTTATTTATTCAGATCCCGGCAGTTCAAAACGCGTTACTGCAAAAAACAACCTCCTACCTCGTTAATAAAACGCACACCCAAATACAAATTCAAAAAATAGCTCTTGCCTTTCCTACTTCAGTTTCTCTGCAGGGCATCCTTATTAAAGATCTTCAACACGATACTTTATTAAGAGCCGGTGAAATAAAAATAAACATTGATATGTTTCGACTTATTAAAAAAGAAGTAATTCTTAATAAAGTATACCTTTCTGAAACAACAGTCAAAATTAAGAGAGCCCAAAACGACAGTCTTTTTAATTTCAATTTCTTAATCGCAGCATTTTCTGACCCCACAAAAAAAAGCGCGCCCAAAGACTCAAGCGCAAAAAAAAATCAACTAACAGTTAAAGAAGTCGAATTGGAAAAAATACATTTTCTTTACGACGATCAGTTTTCAGGAATCTATACTTCACAATCCTTTTCTACTTTAAAAGTATCGGTTGAAAAACTCGACCTTAATAAACAGCAATACAGGGTTGATAAGCTTGAACTCAGCGGTTTACATGGGCAGGTCATGTTACTTAAAAAACCGGAAAGCTCAACTCCGGGCAAAGATCAACCACTTCAACCCTATTTAAGCGCCAACCATATTGAAATTAAAAATAGTGTGTTTAGCTTTATTGACAAAACCGTAAAGCAATCTGTTAGTGCAGTAATAAATAATTTAACTCTAACTAATTCTTCTGTTGATTTAAACTCACAGGAAATAAAATCGGAAAGTATTCTTTTAGCTCAAAGCAGTGCCAGGGTAAACATGACTCAAAAGTCCAAGGATCATGAACAGGGAATTCCAAAAGTAGTAAAGGAAGCGGTTCAGAATGGATGGAAAGTTTCCGTCCGGAACATTGAACTTCAGAACAACGATGTGGGATATAACATCACAAATATCCTCCCCAAAAATAATACTTTTGATGCCAATCATATTAATTATAAAACTGTTTCACTTAAAGCGCACAATTTTTATTATTCAACCCAAAAGTTATTTGCCACCGTAACAAATTTTTCAGCGCTTGATCCGGTCAGTTTTGAAGTGAAAGAATTTTCCACTCAATTTCTTATGACTCCCACCAGCATTGAAGCTAACAACATTCATTTAAAAACTGAAAATTCAAACTTTAACGGCAATGGTAAAATCAATTTCGCCTCGCTTCAATCCATTTCAGATTCACTTCAAAACCTTGGGCTTTTTGCTGATATTAAATCTTCTTCAATTTATCCCTTCGAAATTTTATATTTTGCCCCGCAATTAATAAAGATCCCGTTTTTTAATAACAACAGTAAAACATCAGTTACCGGAATTATTAAAGGTAAACTTGGCGACCTCCGTGCACAAAATCTTAAAATCCGGACGGCCGGCGCCACGGCACTTAATGCCAACGTTGTCGTTAAAGGACTTCCGGATTTTAAAACTTCCTTTTTCGATATCCATGATTTTGTAGTAGTATCCGGACGAGCTGATCTCTTTAAATTAGTTGGCGAAAATAATTTTCCTAAAAACGTCAGTATACCCGAACATCTCTCTGTTCAAGGGAAGTTCAAAGGTTTTCTTAAAGATTTTATAACTCAGGTGGATTTAAAATCTGATTACGGAAACGCTTATATCTCAGGGAGCATCGATAAACAGGAAAATTTTAAAGGAACAATTCATTCGCAACGCTTTGACCTGGGAAGTTTATTGAAAAATAAAACGATGTACGGCCCGGTAACCCTAACGGCCAACATTAATGGCAACGGGCTCGACACTCAAACCGTAAAAGCAAATGTGGATTTAAACGCCCCTGAATTTTATCTTAATAAATACACTTACCACAATCTTTTGGTGAATGGAACATTTTCCAAAAAATTATTCGAAGGAAAAGTGAATCTTAACGACAGTAACGCCGTTCTTGATCTTGACGGATATGTTAATCTGAATCCCGGCCAGGAACAGTACAAAGTACATCTTGATTTAAAAGGCGCCGATCTGAAAAAACTTAACCTTACCGAAAAAGATTTAAAAATTGGATTTAGTGCAGTTAGTGATATGAAAGGGCGTGATATGAATACGATGAATGGTACGGCAGGTATTACCCGGATCATCATCTCCAGTAAAGGAGAAAAATACATTCTTGATTCGCTGATATTTGCTTCCATAAATCAAAATGGAAAAAGCGAAATGAATTTATCGAGCGCTATCATTGGTATTAAATACCGCGGTACATTCGCTCCGGGCGATCTTATAAAAGAATTAAAACAAAACCTTAACAGTTATTTTCCTATAGAGGTAGAACCACAAACAAATCCCCGGCTGAGAGGCCCGCAACAATTCAGTTTCGAGGTGCAGGTTAACAATCATCCCATCTTATCGGAAGTATTCTTCCCTGAGTTAAAAGAGTTTGAACCGGGGATTGTGAAAGGAAGTTTTAACAGCGAAAAAAAACAATTGGATCTGGATTTTGCAATCGACAAACTAATTTATAAGGACATCGAAGTTTCAGGATTTAGTTTTATAGCTGCATCAGACTCTAAAAAACTTACCTACCAGTTAAAAAGCAAAAAAATAGCAAACACCCGGATTAAGTTCGACAATGTTTTGGTGGATGGACGTTTTGAAGATCAGCACGCTTACACTAATATTTCTTCAACAGAGGAAAACGGAAATAAAAAATTAGTTATTAATTCTCAGGTCATTCCTCAGCATGGCAATTATAAATTAAATATAGATCCTAAAGAATTTTTTATAATGAACGAGCAGTGGACAGTATCATCCGATAATTATTTACTGTTTGGCAAAGATGGAATATTGGCACATAATCTCGCCCTTACAAAAACTCAAAGTGAAATTATTTTTAATACTCCTTCTAACAAGCCTGACGGCGATTTATACGCCACACTTAAAAATTTTAAACTTGACGACTTATCACGCATTATTGAAAAAGATACAGGTTTGGTAAAAGGTACAGTTAACGGTGATATCATTTTAAAAAAGATACAAAAAAATTATGGCTTTAAAACCGATTTAAAAATAAATGAACTAAGCATTCATGATATAGCGCTAGGAGACTTATCATTAAAGGCGGATAATGAAACTGCCGACAAATTCAATGTAAATCTGTCACTTAAAGGCTCAGGCAATAATGTAACCGCACAGGGGTATTACTCCCCGGGTGATACGGATCACGCCTTAAATATGCAGGTTGACATTAAGCCCCTCACGGCGCAGTCACTGGAAGCATTAACGTTTGGCAAAGTGAGAGAATGCTCCGGTAATTTATATGGTAATTTTAATGTAAAAGGAAACCCGGCCTTACCTGAAGTTACAGGGTCGCTTTATTTTGAAAATGTTACCCTTACCCCTTCTATACTAAATAGTTCTCTTCACATGTCCTCAGAAACAGTAAAAGTGCAAGCCGATGGCTTATACTTCAATTCATTTACCATGCTCGATAAAAACAAGAATCCGGCTATTGTTGATGGTCATATAAGCATGAAACAATTTAAAGATTTTAAATTTGCGCTCACTGTAAATACCACAAATTTTTTGTTACTTAATACCACTGTAAAAGATAATCAACAATATTTCGGAACAATGATCATTGACAGTAAAATTAAAATAAAAGGAACGCCTGACTATCCGGTAATTAATTCAAGCATCAAATTAAAAAACGGATCAAATTTTACATTTGCCGTAACTGAAACAAAGCTTACAACAGATAAAGGAGAAAATATTGTTTTGTTTGTTGACTCCATGAAATTTAATCCTATACTCACCAGAAATGAGAGAAAAGAAAAAAAGAAAAGCACCTTAAGAAATTATGACATTTCTTCAACCATCGAAATTGATAAAAAAGCGAGCATCCGTTTAATGCTTGATCCGGGAACCAGCGATTCGCTTGTTGTTCGTGGTGATGCAGCACTTAGTTTTGGTTTAGATCCGAGTGGTAAAATAAGTTTAACAGGGGTTTATAATCTTAGTGAAGGAAGTTACGTAGTATCTCTTGAAAATGTAATTAAGAAAAAATTTAAAATAGAACCCGGTAGTACAATTACCTGGAATGGAGATCCATTAGACGCAGTTATTAGCATCAATGCCACTTACAACATACGCACCTCTCCTATTGACCTGGTCATTGGTCAGGTGTCAGGTGCCGAACTCGGAAGTTACCGCCAAAGATATGCTTTTCAAATTTTTCTTAAACTCCGCGGAGCCATCTTAACTCCCGAGATAAGTTTTGAAATACAATTGCAGCAAGGCGATAAAGGGGCCGCGGGTGGAACCATAAATGCCAAACTCGAACAGCTGAATGACAATCCTTCTGCACTTAACAAACAGGTATTTGCCTTACTTGTTCTTAACAGGTTTATTCAGGAAAATCCTTTGCAAACCGAAACAGATGCAGGGGCAAATGCGGCGCGGACCACGGTTGGAAAAGTATTATCGGCGCAATTAAATCAGCTCAGTTCAAAAGTAGCCCCCGGAGTAGATATTAACTTCGATGTTCAGTCTTATGATGATTACTCTTCCGGCAAATCACAGGGCAGAACCCAGGTAGGCGTTGGTGTTAGCAAACAATTGTTTAACGAAAGGGTAAGTGTACAAGTGGGAGGTGCTGTTGATGTTGAGGGAGAAAAGGCGAAACAAAACAACGCGACAGACATAACAGGAGATGTTATTGTTGAATATAAAATAACAAAAGACGGAAGGTACAGATTAAAAGGCTTCCGAAATAATCAGTACCAGGGAGCCCTGGAAGGCCAGATAATACAAACAGGGGCAGGCGTATTATATGTACGCGATTTTAATGACTGGATACAATTGTTTACCAAAACAAAAAAAGATACTGTTCAATCCCCTGACCACGTTACAAATTAAATGACCCGGATTTTAAAAAAAATATTTGCTTTATATATTTGCTTTTTTCTGTTTTCATGCACAGGCCTTAAGCGTCTTCCACCCAATGAAAAATTATATACCGGCGCCAAAGTAAAACTGGTTTACAAAGGCAAAATAAAAAATAAAAAAGAAATTACCGCCAACGCAAAAACGGCTCTTCGCCCGCAACCTAACCAAAGTTTTTTAGGCATGCGTCCAAAATTGTGGTTATACCAGGTTGCAGGCACTCCCAAGAAAAAAGGACTGAGACAAAAACTGAAAGAACAGGGAGAGGAACCTGTTTTAGCCAGCTCCATAAGACCTGCCGAAACATCCAAATTTATTGATGCAAAATTATTTAATGCAGGAATCTTTAATGCAATTACCAATTACAAAATAATTGAAAAGAAGAAAACGGTGCGTGTTGTGTATACTTCGCATATCCACATTCCGTATAAAATTAAAGATGTTGCATTTGATATCGCCGTTCCTAAAATCGATTCATTGTTACGGGCGGGACAAAAGAAAACCATTTTGATTTCCGGTAATAATTATGACCTCGATGCGGTTAAAAAAGAGCGCGAACGCATGGATGGAATTTTAAAAGATAACGGCTTTTTCTATTTTAATCCGGATTATCTTTTGTTTAAGGTAGATACTATGTCTGATAAAAAGCAGGTTAACTTCACTCTTACGCTGAAAGAAGAAACTCCTGACCGCGCTTTACAGCAATACCGAATCGGTGACATTTTTATTAATCCTGATTTTTCACTCGATAATAAATCAAACCACGACAGCCTGTATAAAAAAAGATTAATAGTAGACAGTGTGATTTTTTTAAACGAGGATACCAAAGTTAAACCATGGGTTATATTGCAGAATGTTAGCTTAAGGAAACACCAGTTATATTCCCGTAAAAAACATAACAGCACGCTTAACCGTTTAATGACTATGGGCACTTACAAATTTGTAAGAATAAAATTTATTCCTGAAGATTCTTTGGTGAACCATATCCTCGACATGAGAATCCTTTTAACGCCCATGGCCAAACGCACGTTAAGAACGGAAGCGAACATGGTGTCAAAATCAAATGATTTTGTTGGTCCGCAGCTTAGCATGAACTATATAAACAGAAATGCTTTTAATGGTGCCGAATTATTAAACGTAACCCTGGGCGGCTCCTTTGAAACACAGATCAGCGGAAAATATAAAAACCTTTATTCATATTCTCTTAATTCTAAAGTTGAGTTATTCTTTCCACGGTTTGTTGTTCCCATCCCTCTAAACCATCCAAATAATTTTTATGTTCCAAAAACCAAACTTTCACTTGGGTATAATTACCTCAAAAGAATAGCGTATTTCGATCTAAGATCTTTTCAATTTATTTACGGATTTAAATGGAAAGAATCTGCTTGTAAAGACCATGAATTAAACCCTGTCAACATCAATCTGGTATCAGTTGTTAACCGCACACCGGTGTTTAATGAACTACTGCAGTCTAATCCTTTCATTCAAAAAAGTTATAACGAACAGTTCATTGCAGGAGCCCTCTATTCATTTTTGTACAATGAACAAATTCTTCCTGCAAAGAAAGATCAGCTTTATTTTAACGCGATAGTGGAAACTTCCGGAAATGCATTTTCACTTATAAATCAATTGAATGGCAAAAAACCTGATGAAGCGAACCCTTCTAAAGTGGCGGGCATTGTTTACTCACAGTTTTGCAAAGTAAGTACTGACTTCAGAAATTATTTGAATTTCAAACATAGTAAGGTTGTTTCGCGCGTGTTTGCCGGCGTGGGAAAAGCTTACGGTAATTCTTCAACGCTTCCATACATCAAACAATTTTTCAGCGGTGGCGCAAATAGTGTAAGAGCTTTCCCAATTAACTCTTTAGGACCGGGAACAAATTCGGTAGATCCGCACGGAGCCACCTTATTTTTGCAACAGGGTGGTGATATAAAGCTTGAAGGGAATCTCGAATACCGTTTCGATATTTTTAAATCTTTAAAGGGCGCGGTTTTTTCAGACGCAGGAAATGTATGGTTATTTAAATCAAACCCTGCGGTAACCAGCGATCCATTCTCCTTTTCTAAATTTTACAACGAGTTTGCAGTTGGCGGCGGGATTGGCCTGCGACTGGATATCACTTTTTTTGTGCTTCGGTTCGATATGGCCACACCGTTTAGAAAGCCGTGGTTGCCCGAACATGAGCGCTGGGTACTTCAAAAAATAAATTTTGGCAATCCATCCTGGAGAGGCGATAATCTGATTCTGAATGTTGCAATAGGATATCCCTTTTAAATTTGGCACACTTTTTTATAAATAATTGCTAATTATAAATTATAAAACAAAACATTATGAAGAGTCTGAATTTGTTTAACCATTGGATTGTAAAATGCATGATAATTACTGCTTTAGGATTTAATTTAACCTCTTGCAAAAACGAGAACAAAAAAGAAGATGATTCCAAAGATATTGCCAATAAATTCAACGACGCTAAATTTCACAATTCAAAAGAAGCTAAATTTTTAGTGGACGCTACTGAGATCAGTTTCGAAGAAATTGAAATAGCTCATCTTGCCGTAAGCAATGGAACAAATGACAACATTAAAGACATAGCCAAATTAATGGAGAAAGACCATAATGAAATGCTGGAAGAAATGAAAAAAATTGCGCAAGCTAAAGATATAACACTACCAACTGAAATAACCGCTGAAGGCCAAAAAGAAAGAAAAAGGCAGGCTGAAAAATCAGGGACAGAATTTGATAAACACTATTGCGAAACGGTGGTTGAAAACCATAAAAAAGCTGTAAAAAAATACATGGCCGCTCTCGAAGATTGTGAAGACGTAGAAGTAAAAAATTACGCGACTAAAACTCTTGTCACTTTAAGAAGTCATATCGACCAGGCAATGTCATGCTCACTTGCTTATAAAGAAACAAAGCATGAGCCTGAGAATACAGAAAAAACTCTGGACAACAATATGAAGGATGCAAAAGAACATCCGGCGGCAAAAACTGTCACACACAGCAATGTTCAAAAGGATTCAGAGGGTAAAAAAGACATTATTAAAAAGGATAAAGACAAAGAGCCGGAGGCAAAAAAATAACAATCGCGTTAAAAAAGGTTATGACATTCATAACCTTTTTTTTATGAATAAAATTTAATTTTTTGGCACAAAGATTTATATATAATTAAAAGACATATATTAAAAAATAGAAAGAATGGAAACAACTGATACCCAAACAATCTCGTTACTGAACGATTTGATTAGAATAAATAATGATAGAATTGAAGGATATGAAAGGGCTGTTAACGACACTGATGATCCTAAATTAAAAACACTTTTTCATTCTATGGCACAGGAAAGCCGGAAATTCAAAAACGAATTACTTACCGAAGTAATTAAGCTTGGCGGAACGCCAGAGGAAGGAACAACGGTTTCGGGTAAAGTATTCAGAGCGTGGATGGATTTTAAATCGGCAATTGCCGGAAAAGACCGTAAAGCCATTATTTCATCATGTGAATTTGGCGAAGATGCAGCATTGCATACTTATCACGAAGTTATCGAAACAGGTAAATTGCCGGCTCAGTTCCTTGCAATGGTTCAGGAACAGCATAAAGGTCTGCATGAGTCGCATGGTCGCATAAAACTTATGCGCGATACGGTTAAAAGTCTGTAAGCGTATATCCGAAAGGTTGTCTCAATTTTCTTATGTAAATAATCTTTTTTTAAAGAGATAGATTCTTAAGAACAGTGAGACAACCTTTTTCTTTTTTAGCAGATTACCTCTTCCAATAAAACGTTAGCACGCTCGCCTGCCTCTTCCTTTAGGGATGAGTAAATTAATGGCATAAAGTTTACATCACTTCTATAAATCAATTAAAAATATATTTTATGAAAAAAGTACTTATTATTCTTTTTGCCATGTTATTTGTACAGATTAATTCTGTAACGGCTCAAAAACCTGAAGTTATTACGAGCAATAAGCAGGGCTGGCATAAAATAGGCGAAGTAACAGCCAGTTTTAAAATGGAAAATGAATCGATTGTTGTTTTAGGCAATGATAAATTTAAATCTATTAAATTAAAAGTAACTGACGCACCTCTGAACCTGGTTATTTTACAAGTATATTATGATGGTGGCGGTGTTGAAGAAATTCCTGTTAAAAGTGAATTGAAAGCAGGAGCAGAAACACGTGTTATAGCCATTAAAGAAAAAGCGATTAAGAAGGTTTCTTTTACCTATAAAACTCTGCCAAATTCACAACATGATAAAGCGCATGTTGAACTGTGGGGAATGAAATAATAATATCCTAAAATAAAAGCCGGCCATTCGCCGGCTTTTTTTATGACTGTTTTACTTTAGCCTTTGGTTTTAAAGTAATATTAAATATTTTCTTTTTTGATGACGGCATTGAATCACCCAGAATATAGCCCAAAGGCTCCAACGACTCAACCCTGTCACAAATCACTTTAAAAACGGCAATCACCGGAATAGCCAGAAACATCCCTGCGATACCGCATAGTTCACCGCCAATTAATACTACAAGTATTGTGGCAAGTGCGTTTATTTTTACTTTAGAACCTATAACCTTTGGCACAATAAAATTATTATCAATAAACTGAACTAAGACAAAAAGACCCAGCACCAATAAAGCAGCCGATGGAGATTTTGTTACAAATGCAATAACAGCAAACGTTATATTAGCAATCAATACGCCTACATATGGTATCATATTTAACAAACCGGTAATAACACCAAACAAAATGGGCGATTGAACACCAATTAAAAAAAGACCCAAAGCCGTTAATCCTGACACAATGGCAAGTTCTATTAACAAACCAATTAAATATTGCTGAATGAGTAATTTACTTTCCGATAAAATTTCGAGTACCGTTGTATGTAACTCTACTCTAAAAAGTTTACTTATAAATTTCAGAATAAGAGGTTTGTAAACAAGAATTAAAAAAATATATACAGGAATTAGAAGTAAAAAAACAAGTAAGTGTGAAATGGTAGAAACAGTATTTCCGATCACGGCATTACTGTTGCTCATGCCTTCATTCGTTTCTTTTGCAATCCATGAGTCCATTTTTGCCGCACTAAGATTAAATGTCCGTGCAACCCATCCCGTAATATCCTTAAATACCTGCGCGCCCTTTTCTTTGAGCTGAGGGAGTGCTTCACCGAATCTGTCAAATTGTGAAGTAATAAAAATAACGATACCCGCCATAATTAATAAAGCAAGGGTTAATGAAATTACAATTGCAAGTATGCGGTTAAACCGATGATTGACTAAAAAATTAACCAGAGGATTTAAAAGTATTGCAACTAGTATAGCAAACACCAGAGGAAGAATGATACTTTGAGCGATGAAAATAACGAAAAAGATAGACACCAGGCCTAGCATTATTACAGAAACTCTTAAATAGAAAGGAATATTGTCGTGAATTTTTTTGATCATAATAGTTACAAAGAAATAGAAAATAAGTAATTATTGGCCTTTTTTATTTACCACGTTTTCCGAGGCATTTGTTATTTCAGGCACAACACCTTCTATCCCTTTAAGATCTGAAGCCTCCTCCTCTTTTTCAGTCTTATTTTCTCCCTCTGTTGTTGTTTCTTTTAACTGATCCGAGAAATCTTCATCACCACCGTTTTCATCAAATTGGTCAAATTCAGGATCATCAAGATTGTTATCCAAAGCTTTTTCTTCAGAAGATAATTCCTCATCTGCTCCGGTTTTTGTTAAAGGCTTTTCCTGTTTTTGCTCTTCGCCAGATTTTTTTTTCTCTTCCTTTTTAGGATCATTGCTTTGGTTAATCATGATGATTGTTTAATTATAGTTTAATTATTGATATTCAATATATATGCCTTTTTTCCTGTGTTAAAATTTGCACACATTGAGGTTTAAGAAATCATGTGAAAAGCAGGATCATTTTTTGCATTCTCCTAAAAAAAACCAATATTTTATGGATAATACACAAAAAGGTAAACTTACCTCGGGTAACAATAACTCTTACTGGCTCGATTCTATTCCTGCCATTTCGTTTGATCCATTAAACGAAAATAAATCAACTGATGTTGTTATTGTCGGTGGAGGAATTTCAGGTGTAACCACAGCCTATTGTCTTCTTAAATCAGGTAAAAAAGTAATACTTGTTGAAGATGGTAATATCGGCAGCGGCGAGTCAGGCAGAACAACGGCGCATCTGGTTAGCGCCCTCGACGACAGATATTATGAGTTAGAGAGAATTTACGGTGAAAAGGATGCACGTTTAATTGCGCAAAGTCATAAATCAGCAATAGATTTTATTGAACAAACGGTTTTGAAATTAAATATAGAGTGTGATTTCGAACGCCTGTCAGGGTATTTATTTCTTCATCCTTCCGATGACAGAAACTCTCTTTTTAAAGAATTAGAAGCTGCAAAAAAAGCTGGGATCGACGTTGAAGAAGTGCCTTATCTTCCGGGATCAAAAGAACAAATTCCAGCCTTAAAATTCGCGGGGCAGGCTCAGTTTCACCCTTTAAAATACTTAAAAGGTTTATGCGATGCTATTATTGATATGGGTGGACAAATCTTTACAAGCACACACGCCGATAAAATAAGCCATGAAGGAATTGAAACTGATAAAGGGTTTAAGGTTGAAGCAAAACACTTAGTAGTGGCTACTAACTCCCCTGTAAATAACAGGTTTGTTATACATCTAAAACAATATCCCTACAGAACTTATGTAATTGCCGCCAAAATTAAAAAGGGAAGTGTACCCAAAGCTTTATGGTGGGATACAGGAGACTTTACCCAAAATAAAGAAATCGCTCCCTATCATTATGTTAGAACACAGCGCCTGGATGACACACACGACCTGCTAATCTGCGGTGGTGAAGATCATCCAACAGGCATAGCCGAACAGGCGAAAATTAATGAAGAAGACCGTTATTCGTTACTGGAGTATTGGTTAAAAAAATATTTTACTGTGGAAGACATTGTTTATCAATGGTCGGGCCAGGTGCTTGAGCCCATGGACTCCATCGCATACATCGGAAAAAATCCCGTTGATAAAAACAATGTTTACATTGCTACGGGCGATTCCGGAAACGGAATGACTCATGGTACCATTGCGGGCATACTCATCAGCGACCTTATTAACGGTAAAGAAAATGATTGGGAAAAAATTTACAGCCCTTCAAGATTTAAAATATTTTCTGCAGGCAAAACTTTCTTCAAAGAGTTGGCAGGTGGAACGCTGGCTTATTTAAAAAATAAATCTCATGATTCTAAACCTGTTGAAGTAGGAACCATAATGGTTAACGAGGGTAAAATTATTGAGGTTGAGGGAGAAAAATTTGCAGCTTATCGCGATGTTAACGGCCAACTACATATTATAGAAGCTGAGTGTTCGCACTTAAAATGTATAATCAAATGGAACAACGATGAAAAATCATGGGATTGTCCTTGTCATGGAAGTCGCTATACGCATGAAGGAAAGGTATTAAACGGCCCGGCGAATAAAGATTTAAAATATTATTCAAATAATAAATAATTATATTTTCCTTCAACATTACTATTCACAAACTAATATTTCATATAAAAAAATTAGCACACCAATTTTAAAGTTGGAGTTGTTGTAAAAGTTCACCGTTCTTTTTTCAGCTAGATTCAAAAAAAAATCCCTGTTAGTATATTAACAGGGATTTTTCTATTAAACAAAAACACACACTTCTATGAAGTTATTTTTAATCTTTAAAATAACATGCCAATCTTTTACTGAATAAGAAATTGAACTGCCAAAAAAAACCCTGTATAACGCAAAAAAAATCCTCAACTAAATGAGGATTTTTATTACGTATTAAATATTTACTTAAGATTTAATTCTTTTAGCCTTAACCTGAAACTCAACTCTTCTGTTGGCCTGATATTCTTCATCGCTGCATTCAACCCCGTCCTTACATTTATTTACAGGATTTTCTTCGCCATACCCATGCGTACTTAAAATGCGTTTAGCAGGCACACCATGTTCTACCATGTACTGTTTCACGGCCTGCGCGCGCTTGGCAGAAAGATTTTTATTGTAAGCGGCCGCGCCTTTTGAATCGGCGTAACCATTAATTACAATTCCCAGGTTTTCATTGTTTTTTAAAATATTTACATTATTATCTAAGATAGCCGATGCATCACTTCTTAAGGCAGATTCATTTGAATTAAACAAGGCAGGTGATGTGTTCCAGTTCAATGCTTTCAATTCATCATCATTCAGAAAAGATGAATTGTTTTTTCCGATTGATTCATTTTTATTTTCACTTTCCTCATTTTTAACTACAGTTTCCTTTACCTTTTCTTTTTTAGATTTTTTGTCCGGCTTGCTATTTTTTTCATTTTTAACCAGAGTATTATTTTTGCTACTCAAAGAATCAACCTTTGTTAACTGATCTCCCACAGTAACAACTTTTTCGTTACACAATGAAATTAACGAAGTACAGGTATCACAGTACACAACAATTTTTGCGGCAATGGTGTATGTTCCGGCAGCGTCAAATTTGTGATCAAACTGGGATGCGGTTTGCATAATTGGTGTATTGTTAATTGACCATGTATATGATCTTACCTT
>JAOQAF010000152.1 GCA_025963735.1 Bacteroidota bacterium | reverse complement strand
TTATACAGCTGTTTGTAATAGCAATAGCCACTACGTTTTTCAGTACTGTCTGCTTCCTTATATTTTAAATTATACTTACATTTAAAATATGAAGCAAATAATCACTCTTATATTGATTTTAAATGTTGCAATTTCATTCAGCCAACCCGCCAAAACCGATCCTTATTTCGTTGCTTCGTCAGATACCATCTCTCGTTTTGGTCCGGGAAGTATAACCCGTCATATTTTAGAAGACACAAAAGGAAACATTTGGCTGGCCTCATGGCAAGGCATTGTCAGGTATGATGGCAAGGTTTTCACCAATTATACTCTAAAAGAAAATCTTATACCTTTTCACGTTTACTCTCTTTTCGAAGACAGGAGCGGTAATGTTTGGTTTGGGACCGTTCGTGGAGGAGCTTATAAGTACGATGGCAAAACATTTACTCTTTTTACAACCGAGAATGGCCTGGCAGATGATCTTATAAGTTGTATAATGCAAGACAAGAAAGGCAATATTTGGCTCGCCACAGACGGCGGAGCGAGCTGCCTTGATACTTCAGCCTGGCATAGAACAAGTGTTAAAGGACCTTTCAGTTTACCGGTATCAACAAAAAAAGGTGTTGCCAATTATACAGCCGACAACGGTCTTTCGGGTAATAGAGTTAATTCAATCATACAGGATAAGAGTGGAAAGATATGGATGGGCACCCGTTCAGGTGTAAGTTGCTATGATGGTAAGTCGTTTACCAATTTTACGATTAACGACAGTGTACCTTTTACAAATGTGCGCTGTATAAAGGAAGATCAAAGAGGAAGGATTTGGATCGGCGGACAGGAAGGATTGTATTGTTACGATCCTTTTGCGACAAAAGAAACTTCCTTAATAAAATTAATGGCGAATTTTATAGGCTACGTTTACGAGGATAAAGCAGGGAATTTTTGGTTTAGCGCCGGTGAAACTAAAGGAATGGCATTATATAAATACGATCACAAAGAATTCAAAAAGATCATTGAAAAAAACATGAATGGTGACTCCCAGGTCTTCGAAATAACAGAAGATAAGAATAACAATATTTGGTTCGGCACCATGCGTGGTCCTTGCCGTTATGACGGGACTTCTTTTACTTATTTTACGAAGTAGTTGTACAGATACAATCACGGTTATTTTGCAGCTTACGCTCTGCTATGGTTTCAATGGAAAGACAGGACAACAACACTTCAAGCGTAGCAAAGGGGCAGGCGCGACAAAAATAAAAAATTGCATAAGCATACATTTTAAGATTCGTAAATAAAATGCATATTTTTATTTATTATTTTAAAAACGAAAATCTTTTAACTTGAAAAACAATTGTAAAATAATATTGATCGTAGCTTGTTGCTCGCTAATCTTTGATGATGTGTTTTCTCAAATGATTAAGATCAGGCCCTTAGCTGATACCGTTGGATTTGCCCATACAAAATTGCAGATGGACTCTGTTGTCACACGCATTAACAGAATTCAGGGAAATGATCTTAAAGCCTCTAGGTTAAACGCAGGCATTGATAAAAACACTTCCTTTAAAACTGTTATTTCGCCTCATGATGATTATACCTATACTGGCTATTTATATTCCCTTGCACTTGAAAACATAAAAGCGAAAACGGTTATTATTTTTGGTGTTGCTCATAAAGCTAAAGTTTTTAAGGTTGAAGACAAATTAGTTTTTGACAGTTACAGCCATTGGAGAAGTCCCTACGGAAATATTCCGGTTTCTGCATTGCGTTCAGATATTATAGCAAAACTTCCTCCAGGATCCTTTTTGATTAATGATTCTTTGCAAAAAGCCGAGCATTCTGTGGAGGCTGAAATTCCTTTTCTGCATTATTACAACAAGAACGTAGAGATCATATCAATCTTAATTCCCGCAATGAATTATGAAAAAATGAATACTTTATGCGTGGCTCTCGCAAAATCAATAGCGCAGGTTATGAAAATTAAAAACTTAAAATGGGGGGCGGATTTGGCTTTTGTTATTTCAAATGACGCTGTTCATTATGGAAATGAAGGCTGGGGAGGCAAAGATCTGGCTCTTTATGGTGTTGATAGTTCCGGCTACATAAAGGCTGTTGAACACGAATATGATATTCTGAATTCCTGTATGAAAGGAACTGCCGATACTTCTAAAATTAGATTATTTACTGAGTTCACACTTCAAAAAGAAAATTATAAAGAATATAAATGGGCTTGGTGTGGAAGGTATTCAGTTCCTGCAGGGATGCTTACTTCGGTTTATCTTGCCCGTGAATTAAAGCTGCCACCGGTAAAAGGAATAATACTTGGATATGGCACCAGTATCGGAAATAAACACATAAAAGTAGATGATCTTCAGGGATTAGGTGTAACCGCGGTAGCGAACTTACGTCATTGGGTTGGTTACGCGGCAATAGGATTTAAATAATAAAAATAGCTCATGAAAAAAATCTTTATTTTATTAGTAATACTTACTAACGGTCTTCTGCCTGCACAGCAAAAAATTCAAAACGGCGAAAATTTCGCGATTGTAATTCATGGTGGAGCAGGCACTATTTTGAAAAAAAATCTTACCGATGAACTTGAAAAAGAATATAAAGATAAAATAGCCCAGGCTATGCAGGCGGGATATGATACGCTTAAAAATGGCGGCAGAAGTATGGACGCAGTAGTTGCCGCTATAAAAATTCTGGAAGACTCACCCTTATTCAACGCAGGCAAAGGATCAGTATTTACGGCGGACGGAAAAAACGAAATGGATGCGGCCATTATGGATGGTAATACATTAAAGGCAGGGGCAGTTGCAGGTGTTAGAACAATTAAAAACCCAATCACTGCAGCCTTATGTGTGTTGGAAAAATCACAACATGTAATGATGGTTGGAAGTGGGGCAGAAAAGTTTGTGAAAACTTGTTCGTGCGAATTTGCGGACACTTCTTATTTTTTTGAGCAAAAACGCTGGGATCAATTACAGAAAATAAAACAAACCGAAAAAATGGAAAGCGATCACGGCTTTGTTTCTCCCGTAGAAGACAAAGATAAAAAGTTCGGAACTGTTGGTGTGGTCGCCCTTGATAAAGCTGGTAATATCGCTGCAGGAACATCCACCGGCGGTATGACCAATAAAAAATTCGGAAGAGTGGGTGATGCGCCCATCATTGGCGCCGGAACCTACGCGAATAATAAAACTTGCGGAGTATCATGCACCGGCCATGGTGAATATTTTATCAGAGCGGTAGCGGCTTACGATGTTTCTGCATTAATGGAATATAAAGGATTATCAGTTGAACAGGCTGCCGCGGAAGTGGTGATGAAAAAATTAAAAAGCATGGGAGGCGAAGGCGGGCTTATTGCGATTGATAAAAAAGGAAATATTACAATGCCATTTAATTCGGCGGGAATGTACCGGGGCTACATGAAAGGTAATGGTAAGAAAGAAATTTTGATCTTTAAGTAAGGGCGGTAAAGGGAGATAGGACTGTTAGGGATACGGATTAGAAATAATTGTTACTGATTATCAGTAACTTATGGATATAAAACTAAATTTGTAGTTATAAAACTATTAATGTAGTTGTACGGACTAATAATTCAGTTTATGTTTGTCGACATAACACAGCATCGTGAACGAATTAACTAAAGCAGAAGAGCAGATTATGCAAATTCTATGGGAAAAGCAGAAAGCCTTTGTCAAAGATATAATTGATGAAATACCAAAACCAAAACCTGCTTATAATACAGTTTCCACCATTATAAGAACATTGGAACGAAAAAAATTTGTGAATCATAAAAGTTACGGAGGCTCACATCAATATTTTCCTATTGTTGAAAAAACGGAATATACGAAATTGTTCATGAAACGAGTTATCAATAACTACTTTGATAATTCACTTCAACAAATGGTGTCTTTTTTTTCAAAAGAAAACGATTTAAATATTAATGAAGTAGATGAGGCTATTAAATTAATGCAAGAAATTAAAAAACAAAAAAAACATGAATAATTTTGTCATTTACTCCATAGAGATAGCAATCAGTCTTGCTTTATTTTATTTTGGATACTGGGTATTCTTAAAAAACGAAACGTTTTTTAAATTGAACAGGTTTTACCTTATGTTTTCAGTTATCGTATCTCTACTAATGCCCCTGACAAATATTTCAATTGGCCCCAATTCTTTTATAAGTAGTTATCTGACACAACCAATTGAACAATATGAACAAAGTATCATTGGGAATATTACTTATAAAGAAATGCCAAATGAAATAAGCATTTCTGAAAACACCACCAACAAGTTAAGTAAAAAAGAAGCAGGCGCCTATCATCCGGGTACCACCGAATTAAATTCTTCAGAAGCAATTCAATTAAACTCAATTGTGGCCAATAGTCCTGATAAAAAATCGAACTGGTTAACAATTACACTAGTGATTTACTTTATTGGGTTCTCTCTGTTTTTATGGCCAATTTCATTCTGATTTTCGGTTATGTTTTAAAAAACAAGCAACAGCAAATTTTAGGTATTAAAGTAATTAGACTACAAAAAAACGTATCGCCTTTTTCTTTTCTAAATTATATTTTTATTAGTAATAAAGAATATCCTGAAACAGAACTCGCTAAAATAATCTCGCATGAAAATGTACACATAAAAGAAAAACACACCCTTGACCTTATTCTATTGGAGCTTGTACTGGTATTTCAATGGTTTAATCCTTTTGTCTGGTTTTATAAAAGTGCAATAAAAATTACTCATGAGTATTTGGCAGATCAGGGAATTTTAAACTCCGGAATAGACATGCCTGGTTACCAATACTCATTACTTAATCAGGTTCTCCGCGAAAATAATTTTGAGATTGCTAGTAGTTATAACTTCTCCGTTAAAAAAAGAATTGCAATGATGACGAAAAAAAGATCCTCTAAATTATCTGCGTTAAAACAGATGATTATCTTCCCTATACTTATTTTAATTTTTACCGCTTTTGCTTTTAAAACAAACTCTTCTAAAAAAGAGGTGCAGAATAGCGACACAAATAAAATGATAATTAATGGAGACACTTCAATCAAAAAAGTAGCCGTTTCTGTTGAGTATTTGAAATTAGTGGAAGGAAATTATATTTCGACAAACGAGCCCAACAGTACAAGGAGGATCATTATTAATGAGGTTTTAGGGACTTTGCATGGCAATGACAATGGCTACCGATACAACATAATTCCGGTCGGAGAAGAGAAATTTATTAATCCTGATGATGGGGCATCATTAATTTTCGACACCAAAGACAAAAATGCAATAACTTTATTACTTTTCGGAAAGATCAAATTAAAGAAAGTGAAGGAAACCACTGGCTTTCCTAAAAAATCAGTTGCCTATTCAGTTGCAGATGTAATAATTAAAGATGGTATAAAGGCTGCACTTGAACATTATAATAAAGAAATTAAAGACTCTATTAATTATGAGCTCCATGAAGGAGAAATGAATTTTGTAGGTTATCAACTGTTAGAGTCGGGGAAACCGAACGAGGCGGCTTTAATTTTCAAATTAAATACTGAAGCTTATCCGAATTCGTTCAATGTTTATGATAGTTACGCCGATGCACTTAGAATTCTGGGAGACAAAACTCTGGCTATTGAAAACTACAAAAAATCTGTGAAATTAAATCCGGGGAGCGCGAATGGTATAAAGAGACTAAAAGAATTCGGTGTTAATACTGATACGTTGATCAAAAAATTTAATATTGCGATTGATTACCTGAAGCTTTTGGAGGGTGTATACCTTTCAACCAACCAGCCTAATTGGATGAGGAAGATCACCTTTGTGCAGGAGGAAGGAATATTGATTGGCAACGACAATGGCTATAGATACAAACTGATTCCCATGGGAGACGGAAAGTTTATAAATCCGGATGATGGCGTGTCATTAATATTCGATACTAAAGACAAAAATGCAATAACCTTATTAATATTCGGAACCACAACTTTAAAGAAGATTAAACTATCGAAAGAACCAAGTTTAA